>JAEEZC010000262.1 GCA_016288465.1 Verrucomicrobiota bacterium
CTTCTTGCAGTCGGCGTAGGAGAAGCCGGCCGGCGAGTTCTCGGCGACGCGCACGAGGACGGGGAAGTCCGTCAGCGTCTCGGTCAGCTGCGCGTTGGAGAATGATATCATGAACTTGTGCGAGTACTTCGCCCAGTTGTTCTCGTTGCCGTATACAGCGAACGATGCATTGTGGACCGTGTCGTACGTCGCCTTAAGCCAATTCTCGGAACGGGCGATTTTCGAGATTCGCAACTCGTCAATCTGTCCTTTGAACGGAAAAGCGTTGGAAAATCCTCCGCCGAGGCTGAGCGGTGCTGCACTGTCGTATACCGGCGCGGAGCGGGTCTGCGTGTCGTAGGCAGCAACCCTTGCTCCATCCTTCCATGAAAGGCGGGTGTGTGTGGCATGGTCATAAGACCATGCATGGAAGTACCATGTGTTGAGCGGGGGATCCGTCCATATGTTGCCGGACAATATCAGCGGGCTCGTTGTACCGTTGCCGCTGAACTGGTAGTTGGGACGCGTCGGATCCTTGTCTTTCTCGAAATATATGCGATATGACAGATCCGTGCTCGAGCCTTCGCACTTCTGGAGGAGGCTCAACGTGGCAGTGCCTGTCGCCGTCTGCTTCAACCAATATTCGAATGTGAAATTGTCCAAATCAGTTAGGTCAGAATCGTCTGCCGCATAGACAGCGCTGCTCTGGGCGGCATCCGCCATGTTGAACGCCCCTCCTATTACGCCAGCGGCACCGTAGGCGAGACCAGAACCGGATGATGTGCTGAAAGGCGTGCTGACGCCCGACGACTCCTTGAGCGGCAGCGCGCTCTCGCCCAAGTGCCAGACGCCGACGTAGTTCTCGTCCCAGACGTCCTGCGGATTCATGGACACGGGGTTGTCGCAGCCATAGTGGGCGTGGATCACCGTCGTGCGCGTCAGCGTGGGCACCTTGACCCAGACAAGCGACTCGCCATTCGGATTCCACGTGTCGATTTCAGAGGGGATGAGGTTACCGTCGTCGTCGGAGAATCGAAGGTCGCCTCCGTTTGACAGCCGGCACTTCGAATAGTCGAAGCCGTTGAGCGACGGCGAAAGGCGGACGAGTACGGGAAAGTCATTTAGCGCCGCATTGCCTGTGTAGCCCGGGAACGAGACGTAGAAATGCTTGCCGTATGCAGCCCAGTCAACAGTGTCGGCAAGGGCTGCTCCCCCGGCCAACATTGCACAAAGGGCTATCGACGGCAACATTTTTCCAGAATGGCACTTCATCATAGAGACTCTCCTTTCTTGTTTGTACTGGCATTATACCACAACTCTCGTGTTTTACAGGTCCCATTGGCGGTTTTCATGCAGAAAGTGGCATAGTCCACTTTCTACACAAGCAGGCAGAACCAACCTATGGAATGAGATTTGTGGTATAATCGGCGCATGAAGTCAAAACCGCCATATCTCGCCATAGCGGAAACACTGAGGGAGAAGATTCTCTCAGGCTCGTACGCGATGGGCAAGATTCCCTCCGAACGAGCCCTAATCCGCCAGCACGGCGTATCCCGCGCGACTGCCACAAAGGCGCTCGGCGCACTTGAAGCCGAGGGGCTGATCGTGCGGCGGCGCGGCTCGGGCGCGTTCGTCAAGCCGACGGACGAAGCGTCTGGGGCGACGTATGTCTCCACATTGATCGCCGACATGGACGTCAGGGAGTTCTTCTCCGCGATATGCAGCGCAATCGCCGAGCGGGCACGGCCAAGCAACCTGAACCTGATCTGGGGAGCGCAGCAGGAGTTCAGCGAGCTTGCCCGGGACGACTCGCTCGACGAATACATCGCACGGTGCAGACGCGCGAACATACGCGGGGTGTTCTTCGTTCCGCAGGACGCGACGGGAGAGGAGGGTGTGGAACGGCGGAACCGCGAGATAGCCGAGACGCTGCGCGCCAACGGGATAACAGTCGTGCTCATCGACCGCGACGTAGTGCCCTTTCCTCGGCGCAGTGACTTCGACCTCGTCGGCATAGACAACGTGCAGGCGGGCTATGCGCAGGCAAAGCACCTCATCGAATGCGGCTGCCGCCGTCTCGCCTACGTGAGCCACGAGAAGCTCGTCTGGACGGTGGACGCGAGGTTCAGCGGCTTCCGAAACGCATTGGAGGAATGCGGGCTCAGGACGGGCGAGATGCACAAAGGCGACCCGTCCGACCCGGCGTTCGCAAGAAAGGTCGAAAGGGAGAGACCTGACGGAATCGCCTTCGTGCACGACGACATGGCGATTGCGTTCATGGCGACGCGGTCGAGGCTCTACAAAAGAAAGGTCAGGTACATAGGCCTCGACGACATCGACGTGTCGCGGCACCTCGGACTAACGTCCCTGCGCCAGCCCGCGCGGTTCATAGGGGAGGAGGCGACCCGGCTCATGGCGCTCAGGCTCGGCCACGACACGATTCCGCCGCGCCAGGTGCTTTTCTCCGCAGCACTGACGCCAAGGGCCTCTACACTCGCGCCGTGAACGCCTCAGCGACTGCCGCTCATCTCGAAGACGAGCTCGCCGCCGCGCATGACGTCGGCGTGACGGACGGTGAAGCCGACGAGAGGTCTGCCGTTCAGCATGACCGACCTTACGTACTTGTTCTCCGCCGACAGGTTCCTCGCGACAACCGTGAAATTCCTTCCGCCGGGCAATGAAACGGTGACCTTGGGCACCTGCGGAGCGCCGATTACATACTCGCCGCCGCAAGGATTGAACGGATAGAACCCCATCGCGCTGAAGAGATACCACGCACTCATCTGACCGCAGTCGTCGTTGCCGCACAGACCCTCCGGCTCTGGGCGGTAGAACCTGTCGCAGATCTCCCTCACCACCTCGGCCGTCCTGTCGCCGCGCCCGGCGAACTGGAAGAAATAGGCGGTGTGGTGGCTCGGCTCGTTTCCATGCGCGTACTGACCTATGAGCCCCGTCGCGTCCAGCGCGAAGCCCATGCCCTCCACCTTCTCGGGCTGCGAGAAGAGTCCATCAAGCCTCTCAAGGAACTTCTCGCGTCCTCCCAGCGCCTCGACAAGCTCTCCTGGATGCTGCATGACATGCCATGTGTACTGCCACGAATTGCCCTCGGTGAAGTCCTTCGGCCCTACGCCCCGGTCGCCGACATTGAGCTTGAACGGACTGAACGGCACACGCCATGCGCCGATGGAGTCGCGTCCGCGCGCGAAGCCCTCGGCCCTGTCGAACACGTTCGTCCAGTTGTGTGCGCGACAGTCAAACATCGCGGCATCGTCTGCTTTGCCGAGCGCTTCGGCGAAACGCGCCGCGCACCAGTCGTCGTAGGCGTGCTCAAGCGTCCGAGACACAGACTCCACGGACACGACGTCGAACGGAAAGTATCCGTACTTCTTCCAAGTGCCGGTATGGTTAAAGGCGCGACCGGGCGCGTCTTCGACGAGCGACCTGCGAATCGCCGCGTAGGCGCGCTCGGCGTCAAAGCCCCTGAACCCCTTGAGGTATGCGTCAACGACCACTGGAATGGAGTGGTTGCCTATCATGCAGTGGTTGTCGCGCCCCCAAAGCGTCCAGACCGGCATATATCCCTGCATGTCGCACTGCCGAAGCGTCGAGCGGACGAAGCCGTCCACCATCTCCGGTGCTATGATGGTGTAGAGCGGATGCGCGGCGCGGAAGGTGTCCCAATACGAGAACGTCGAGAAGAACGGCTCTTCTCCGGCGTCCGCGATGTTGTTCGGCTGGATGAAGAGATGGTACAGCGACGTGTAGAACGTCTTCAGCTGATCAGGCGATCCCTCCGCCTCCATGCGCGAAAGCCTCCCGTTCCACGCGGCGCGGGCGGAGGCGCGGACGCGTCCAAGGTCCCAGTCGGGAATCTCCGCGGCAAGGTTGCCCTTAGCACCGGCCTCGTCCTTCGCGGAAACGGCGAACTTCGCCATGAGTGTTCCTCCGGCGGACATGTCGAATCCAAGGGCGAATCGGCGCCCCTTCTCGGTCGGATCGCGCTTTGGCAACTCCGTCCAGGACGTTATCCTGCGGTCGAAGACGAGAACGAACGAATACTTCCTGCGGACCCACATCTTCGTCTCGACAGTCCCAGCGATGGCGAAGTCGCCCTCCTGCCGCACATCGCAGGCGAGGACGCGGCGCGCGGGATCCTTGACCGTCCAGTTGAGTATCCCGTACTGGAGATCGACGAAGAGCCCCGGCGCGTCATGGCCGGAATAGTCGATCCGATAAATGGCCGAATGGCGCTCGGCCGCGATCTGCACTCTGGCGTTGCTGTCGTCCAGCGTGACGGCGTAGTAGCCGGGCTGCGCGGTCTGAGTCTCCTTTCGGTATGCGCTTGCGTAGTTCGTGCGCGTCATATCCGCCGCACCGGTGAACGGCATCACCAGGACGTCCCCGAGGTCGCCGCACCCCGTGCCGGAAAGATGCGTCTGGGAAAAGCCGAGGATGTTCGTGTCGGCATAGCGGTAGCCACTGCAGTAGTCCCACCAGACATAGCCGGTGTCGGGGCCAGCCTGGACCAGACCGAACGGGACACATGCCGCCGCGAAGCAGTGTCCGTTGTACGAGCAGCCGACAAACGGATCGACCCACTGCGCCGGATCGTCGGCGGACTCCGCGCGCGCCGGCGAAAGGCAAAACGCCGCGAAAGCGAGAATGAAAGCTACGGTCTTGTTCATCGGCATCACCTCTCGTTAGAACCAGAGCGAGAACCAATTGGCGGGATCGTCCATGCACGAAACGGACCAGTAGTCCGCAACAGGGACAGTATTCCGCTCGACGTCCTTGCCGGAATTCGGCTTTTCGATGGTAAGCTCCCACGCGCCCCAAACACCGATGTTTGCGGCGACCCGCTTCGCCGGAGCGAGCGAAAGGCGCACACCCGGCTGTCGGTTAAGGGTCTTGGCGTAGAACGTCTCTTCGCGCGAAGTTCCGGCAGCGCGACCCTTGGCGAGGACAAGCGGGCCACGCATCACCTGCGCCGCGGGAGTGCGCCGTTCAAGGCCCTTCATCTCGGGCGTGTACCAGCTCATGAACCGCTTCGTGTACCCTTCCGGCTTCTGGGTGTCGAGATCCGTGACCGTGTCTATGTCCTCGGATTCCGGCGCTTCTGAATAAAGAAGACGCGGCTGCATGGCAAACGCGAGATCGAAGGTGCGCTCTCCGACCGGGACGTCCAGCTCGACACGCCCCGCCTTTGGCGAGAGCTTGTTGCCGTCCACGGAGATTGCCCCTGCCCAGTGGGGAACGCGCAACCGCAGCCTGTCAGGTCTCTCCGCCACGATGCGCAGACGAAACGTCTCAGACACCGGGTAGTTGCCGCGCAGCTCGATCTTCGCGCCGGGGAGCGACACGTCGGCGTCGGAGTAGAGGTTGACCTCCCAGGCGCCGTCGCTGGCGACGTCGGCGACGGTGTCAGCCCAGTCGTAGAACGTGCGCAACATGTTGTCGGGGCAGCACTGGTGGAGCTTCATGCCCGTCTGCGCGGGCGCCGCGAGATGCCGTGAGCCGTGGGAACGGACGATGTGCGCGCCCCATGCTCCATCGGGCGAGACGCCAGCGAGGAAGGCGTTGTAGAAAGCCTCTTCAATGCAGTCGAGGTACTTCGTCTCGCCTGTCAGCTTCCAGAGCTCGCGGTTGAGGCGAATCCAGTGCGTGACGTCGCACAGTTCCGTCATGCCGTTGACATGGCGTTTCGCGTAGAGAAAGTGATCAAAGTACCCAGCCGACCGCATTGGATTCAGCTCCTCCGCGAAGAGATGTCCCCAGAACGCCTCGGTCGCCTTGAGCGCCCTCGCGTTTCCGGTGAGACGATGGTAGTCCGCCACGCCTTCGAAGAAGCTGAGCAGCTCGTATGCCTTGGAGAGGTGCATCGGCTTTCTGAACCACGTAACGACGGGACGGTCCGAAAGCGCGTCATATATGAGGTTCACGTCGGGCTTCGCCCCTTCCGAAACGTCTGTCGCCTTAACGATGTACTCGGCGAGTTCAAGGTACTCGCGCTTCGGGACGATGCGGTAGAGCTCGAGAAGCGGACGAAGAATCGTCATGGAGGAGATTCCAGCCCACGAGCCGGTCTTGTCGATCGTGACGTTGAGCCGCTTCAGCTGCGCAACGAGATGGTCCGCCATCTTCTCCGCAGCCCTCAGGCACTTCTCGTCGCCCGTCGCCCTGTTCAGTTCAATCAGCGCCCAGAGCGTGTACTTCTGGCCCCAGATGTTGAAGCACCAGTGCTGTTCGTAGTCGGACGATTCCGGATTCTTCCTCAGGAGGTCCTCGTTCGCATAAGTGGAGAGGTATCCGTTCGGCCACTGGTAAGCGTCTATAAGGTGGTGGGCCTTCGCGACGCACCACTCGGCAAGCTTCGCGTCGCATGTGTAGCGCACCGCGCCTGCGTAGCACAGCATAGTCTTGCCCCAGTATTCGTTCTGCCAGCCGGTGTGCCCGTCGGAGTCGTCCCAATGCGTCGCAAAGGCGTTCTCCGCCTCGTCGTACACAGGCCCCTTCGCTTGCTCCGAAAACACCCTCGCGTTGAGAGAGGCCTGGAAAAGCTCTCCGGGACGCCCGAGGAGCCTGACTTCCCCTGGCGCCGCAGGTGCGACGGCGTCAGAGATCGCATTCGATCCGGCGTTCGCCACGGCCAAGCTCCCCTCCAGAAGCAGAATCGCAAAGGCAGTCGCACATCTTCCCATTCGTCATCTCCATTCCCCGTTCCTTCTCTGGGGAACGGCTTCGGACGGGTTCATCGCCTGGCGCGGGCACCGTCCAATGTCCGCAGGCGTATAGTTGAGCGGCCATCCGCCGGACGGCCTTTCGAAGAACGTCTCGCGCAAAGCCTCGTACAGCCCGAAGCCGAACTCGCCGTTTGGCTCGGCGTAGCTTCCCTCGCCCCATTCGTTGAGCGGCGCGAGGCATAGCCTGCGCACGCCCGCCTCGTCCGCGAACGACTTCGCGGCTTCGCATAGACGGCGAAACGTCTCCGGCGACTTTCCCGCGAATTCGCTATTGTCGTTCCATGGCAAGTCACACCATCCCGTCGACATGTTCGGCAAGTAGGAAATCCCGGATACGGCGTTAAGCGCTCTCCAGTGGTCCAGCGAAGCATCGACAACGTCCTCGTACCTCTTCTGCCGCGGCGGCGATTTCCGTCCCCCGGTTCCGAGATAGTGGTACTGCGTTGTTTCGTCGAAGCCCTGTGCGCGGCGCTTCGCCTGTAGCGACGCGCCCTGCGCAGCGGACGCGTCGTCGTTGTTCATCGCCTGGAAGAAGATTCCGGGCAAGCCCGTCTCCTTCGCCTTCGCACGAGCCTTGTCGAGCAGCCTTCGGCATCCGCCCGCGCCGTTGTCGCGGTCGAGGCAGTCCGGATCCCATATGCTGACGTACGGCTTGCCGTCCACCCGCATGTACTCCGGCTGACCAAAGCAGTTCGCAATCCAGAAGTCGACAAGCCAGTCCCACGCGGACTCGCCGCAGGTCCCCGGCGGCATGTGGTTGCACCACATCAGCGCCCACTTCATGTGTCTGCGGAAGCGCGCCTTCGCAAGTGTCTTCTCGAAGTAGTCGATCGCATGTTTTCCCTCGCGTCCGTACCAGTCGACCAGCCAGTAGGTTATGCCGTTCTCTACCGCCCACTTTATCTGCCAGTCCAGCACCTCGGGATCGAGATTGTCGTACCATCCAAGCGCCGGTCTGCGCTTCGGGTCCATCCGCAGTATCTTCATCCACTGCTCCGGACGCACCCAATCGCAGAAATAGAACGCGCCTATCTCGTACTTGCCTCTCGCGAGGGGCCTTGGCTCCGGAACATAGCCAGCCGAGCGTGAGAGGCCGAGCGACGGACCGACATTGACCGGAACGTCCACGGAAACGGGCCGCATGCCGCCGCCGGAAAAGGTGGCGCGGAGGCTGAACACGCATTCACGGTCGGCGAGAAGCTCTATCCTGTGCAGCATCGACCCCCAACCGGCAAGCGCCGGAACCTTGGACGCCGCCGAGACGTTGACGATGCGCACGCCCAGCGGGAGCTTAGACACATCGCACTTCACGTCCGCGATCTGGAGCGTACCCGGATTGAACAGCCCGATCTCCACGGGGAATTTCTGCCCGACGCGGCAGAACGCAAGCGGCCTGTCCGCCGCCGAAAGGCACAGCTCGCCGGGAATGGCCGGTCTGGAATCGACGAAGGCGACGTTCTTCAGCTCGATCGGCTCCCCGGTCCTGGCGTTTCGCACCACGAAACGGCGCACAGGGCCTCGCCAGTCCTTCGCGCTTGCGCAGGAGAATCCATTGGCGTCGAAACTCGTGCAGCGCGCCCCGTCGAAGTAGTAGCGGCGCTCTCTGCCGTCGCCGACGATGTGCAAGTGCCGCCGCACCGCAATCTCGCCAACGTCGTCACCAAGCCATTCCACATCTGCCCAGCAAGTGCGCGCGAACGGTCCGCAGGTGAACGCAACGCCACCCGTAGGACAGGCCACGCCGACAAGAGGCATCGCCGATATAGCGTCCTTCTCGACCGCGATGCGCGATATCGCAACGCGAACGCCCGCCCGAGCCGGCATGTCTATCCGCAGCTGGCACACGCCGTCGGCTCCGCGCCAGTCGGGACGTATCCTGTACTCGTGCCACTTCCCGTCCGCTATCCACTCGAAGGCCTTTGCCCTTGACTGCGGATGGTGCCACTCCTCGCCAGGTCGAGCGTGAAACAGTTCGCCTCGTCCGCCCGACGATATTCTCGCCTTGATCGCGACTACATGGTCTATGGACGGCACAAGCAGATCGAACACAGGGCTGTGGACGAACGGGTCTGTCCCCGTCGTGTCGAACACGACGCCCTCCGCCGTGTTGGTGACAATCGACATCTGGAACGGTCGCCACTTCGCGAGTTCCGCGCCGCCCGACCAGAAGCGCGCAGGCACGGCCGAAGCAAGCGCAGTGACCGTCGTCCACTGCGCGAGAAACGCCGCATTCAGCCAGGCGATGACTCTTCTGCGCTTTGCCATGGTTGAATTATACCAAAAGCCACTTCGGTATATTCGCCAAAAGCCAAGAAAGTGGTCTATGCCAGTTTTGCAGTGTCGTACCGGCACTGCTGGAACCCAATATTTGGTATAATTTCCGCTATGAATCTCGCGTGTCTGCTCATTGCGCTCGTCTGCGACCTCTCCGCCGTGAAAAACGGCGACAACGCGCTGTACCGCTCGGGCGAGCGCTTCTCCGTCATTGGGCACGTCATAGCGGCGAATCCAAAATCCCAGAACATCACGTTCTGGAACAATCCTTGCGCAATTGTCGTGCACGTGACAAACGACACATCCCGCCTCATGCCAGACGTGCGCTACAGGCTTGAAGGCCGCCTTGAGCTATGGAAAGGATGGAAGAGGCAGGTAGTGGCCGAACGGCTTGTACCAGTCGAGGCGAACGTCTTTCCCGTGCCGCGCGACAGCACTCCGTCAGAGGCGCTGAGCGGAGACAACCGCTTCAGCCTCGTCCGCATTGAGGGGATGATAACCAAAGCCGCCGAGGACGAAGCCGATTCAAAATACTGCTGGCTGACCCTGAAAAGCGAAGAGGGCTCGATAGCGGCGTTCTGCCGAAGGGAGGATCACCCGATCGGCAGCCTGACTCCGCTGATCGGCGCCCGCGTCCGTCTCGTCGGCGTATCGCGCGAGTCCGTCACGTGGCGTCAGCATCTTCCTCGCGCACTTATGCTTGCGGACCACAATCCGATAGAAGTCCTTGTCCGCGCCGAGACCGATCCGGAGAAGCTGCCGGCATTCGTCCCGTCGCAGGCCGTGGGACGCCAAAGGATCGATGGCGTCGTAATGGTCCGGACAAGGCAAGGATTCCTGCTGCGGTACTGGAAGAGCGCCAGACAGAACTATTACAGCGTTGCACTGGTCTGTCCTTCTGCCGGGCAGGCCATGCCGGATGTCGGAGAGCGCGTCACAGTGGCAGGTTTCGCATCCTTCGACGCATACCACCTGAAATTCGACGAGGCGCTGGTGAAGAAGATCGACGGCTCCAACGGCGCCGGCAGGTCTCTTCCTCAGGTCGCGCCACCAGAGCCGGGCGTATCGACGATATCAATTCCCCACCTCTTCTCCGACGATTCCGGAAACCGCAAGATTGCCGCAAGAATGCACGGAGAGCTCGTACGCGTCAGGGGAAGCGTGTGCGATCTGCCTCCGGACTACGCAGGCGCGCGGCGTATCGTGATCGAAGATGGCGGATTCCGAGCCGAGATCGACACTTCGGCTCTCTCCGGAGAACTGCCGGAATGGATATGCAACGGCGCGGTGGTCGACGCTACCGGCGTTATGACCGTCGATTACGAGCCTTCAGTCTCCGCATACGCACTGCCGCGCTTCCAGCGCTTCACGCTTCTGCCACGCTCCGCCGACGACATCCGGCTAGTGCGCCGCGCTCCCTGGTGGACGCCGCGCCGCCTTCTCGCGGTCATTCTGGCCCTACTCGGCGTAATCGTGTGGATTTCGCTCTGGAACCGTGCGCTCAGGCGTCTTTCGGCGAAGAGAGGCGAAGAGCTGTACCGCGAGCGGATCGCGCACGCCGCCGCCGAACTGAAGATCGAGGAGCGCACGCGCCTCGCCGTCGAGATACACGATTCCATATCCCAGACGCTAACCGGCATCGCGCTCCAGTTCGACAACGGAGCGGACGAGAAGGTGGTGCGCCAGATGCTCGCCTCGTGCCGACACGAACTCAAATGCTGCCTATGGGACCTCAGAAGCCGCACGTTCGAGGAAAAGGACATGACCGAGGCTGTCAGGCGCGCGATAGGTCCGAGCGCGGGAAGCGCAAGGATCGACGTGAGGTTCAACGTGCCTCGCAGCGACCTTTCCGAAACGACTACCCACGCAATACTCCGCATCGTGCGTGAACTCGTCGTCAACGCCGTCCGCCACGGCAAGGCGACCGAGGTGAAGGTCGCGGGAGAATGCCACGAAGGCACGATATCGTTCTCGGTACGGGACAACGGCACGGGCTTCGACCCTGCCAAGGTCGCGGGGCCATCGACTGGGCACTTCGGCCTCCAGGGCGTGCGCGAACGCCTGAACGGATTCGGAGGGAAGATGGTGATCGAAAGCAAACCAGGCCACGGCACAAAGATTACATCCGTCCTTTCCGCATTTCATCACGGATAACGCACATGGAAAAGACCAGAATCCTTCTTGCAGACGACCACCTCGTAGTCCGGATGGGACTTGCGCTCATGATAGGCCGCCAGGACGACATGGAGCTCGTCGGCGAAGCCGAAAACGGAGAAACGGCGGTATCCCTCGCCAAGGAGCTCCGACCGGACGTCGTAGTCATGGACATCCAGATGCCGGTGATGGACGGCGCGACGGCGACCGGTCGCATCCGCGCGGAAGTCCCGGGCTCGAAGATACTCGTCCTCACGACCTTCGGCGCGTCGGCAGACGCCGCCCGCGCGCTCGGCTCCGGCGCGCTCGGCGCGATTTCGAAGGACAGTTCGCAGGATGCGCTTCTCAAGGCGATCCGCGCAACCGCTCGGGGCGAAAGCGTGATTGATGACGACATACGCGCTTCTGTCGAGACTTTCCGCACGGCACCAAAGCTCAGCTCGCGGCAAATCGAGATTCTGGACTATGCCTCACGCGGCCTGGAAAACGCCGAGATAGCAAAGCTTCTCAGCATCACGGCCGACGGCGTGAAGAAGCACCTCAAGATCATCTACGCCGCGCTCGGCGCCTCTACCCGAGCCGAGGCCACATCCCTGGCCATTCGACTGGGACTGCTCGGATAAAACACACGGATAAAACACATATGAAGAGCCTCATAATCCCGCCGTGCGCACGGAGATTGAATAGTCAGCGCATCTAAGCGGCAAGGTCACCAGGTCTTGAAGGCAGCAATAACTTTACACTGTCGGTCAGGTGTCCAAAAGGTCAGGTGTCCTGTCTCCCAATGTGCGCTACGCATCCAAATTCCCCGCAAACAACGTGTGTTTTGGTCTACACTGTCCATCCTGCAAGGTTCATGTCGCGGCGGTTGCCTTTTACACCTTCGGCGGATTTTGATACCATAGATGCGGCAGAGGGGTCTCGGAATATTCGCGGGAATTGGGCCCGCCAAGAAGTGTCCGATGCCCCTCTCCTTTTACCAACGATGGTACAACACACAAGAGAATGCACCGCGCGATAGAGGAACATAGACCGCGCACTGAAAAGGCAGGCCTGGGCGTTAAATGCGAAAAAGCCCGAAAAACGGGCTTCCTTTAGGACGTTTATTGGTGGCCAAGGCCGGGATCGAACCGGCGACACACGGATTTTCAGTCCGTTGCTCTACCAACTGAGCTACCTAGCCATGTGTAGCAAATTCAAGATTGAATGGTAGGAGCGCAGGGATTCGAACCCTGGACCCAGTGATTAAGAGTCACTTGCTCTACCAGCTGAGCTACGCTCCCATTCACCTTGGTCTTCTGGAGCGAGGAACGGGACTCGAACCCGCGACAACCACCTTGGCAAGGTGGCACTCTACCAACTGAGTTATCCTCGCATCACGAAAACAGTACGTGTATA
>JAEEZC010000263.1 GCA_016288465.1 Verrucomicrobiota bacterium
CCACTGTTCCAGCCGGCTGTGTGAGGGAATCCGCAACAAGCCGCATTCGTGTTCATTCGTGTCGGGGGAAGCCCCGCATTCGTGTCCCGAAGCATCTGCGACGAGCCGAAGGCTGAAACGACGCGGCGAGGCACGGCGAAGTTTGGCATATCTAGTCTTCTGCAGGTGATTGTGTTGGTCCTAGACCTTCAAGCCGTGCGTCGACGAGTCGTTTCACGCGGCGAAGCCGTGTCGCAGATGCGAAGGGGTTCGTGGTCGCGCGTAAGCGCTAGTAACGGGGAACGGGGAATGGGGAACGGGGTTATGAGCGCGTCAATCGCGGGTTCGGCAATCTCCTGGCCTGGCGGGCGATAGTGGTGCTCTTTCATTCGACGTTGAGCGAGGGGGTGGGATTGCACGAGAGACACTTCGCGGGATTAATGGGGTTTTCTGAGCGTGTCAATCGCAGCTCCGGCAATCCCCTTGCCTTCAAGTCGATTGCTGACGCTCTTTTCGTGGATGGCGCAAGAGCCCGCATGGAGCACCCACGGCTCGGAGTTTCGAACATATCAAAGACTTCAGACTTAGGACTTCAGACGTCGGAATCTTCTTCAGTCTGAAGTCTTAAGTCCCAAGTCCTTCAGCTAAAAGTTTGGGGTCTGTTCACGAAGGCTTTTTGCGGCTTTTCTTCGCGAAGCGCTCTTTCGCAAGCCACTTCCGTGACGCCGAAGGCGCTTCGGTGCTTTCCGTGGCAAAAAAGAGACTATGAAAGATATTGGCGTCGAGATCGCCCTTTGGACCAAAAAAACACGTCAAAAACCCGAAGAAAGTTTCAATGGATTGAAACGCGGAAGCGCAACGGATTGAAAGGCGACAGCGCATCCGATTGACACGACAACTTCCATCCGATTGAAGTTCGCGATTCAATCGGATGCGCTTTCGCGTGTGAATCGGATTTGAATCTGCGATTGCATCCGATGGACTAAAAAAGCCCTGTTTTAGGGTCTGCCAGGCCCCCACGAAAGCTGCGAAGAGCCTGAAACTTCGAGCCGTGGATGCTATGCTACCGCTTCGCGCCAGGAGTTCACTTTCGACGGGCAGAGCAGTAAGTATATGACCTTAGTTGACCATAAGAGGTCACCTGACCTTCGAGGTGAAGGTCACGTGACCATTAGGGTAAAGGTAGCGTGACCTTCTGGGTACGGGTCACGTGACCTATGTGGCAAGGGTCACCCGACCTTCAGGGCAATGGTAGCGTGGGCGCAGGACACTTGCATGGGCGAAAACGGCGGCCCAGCCTAATACCGACGGGCAATTTTGAGGGCCCGTCGGCCGGCTGGGCGCCCCGCCGTTTGGCATAAAATTAGAGGGGCCTATCCAGCAACCTCACAGACCCTGCTTCCCGAGCATGACCAATCGTCGACCTGGCTATCTTCTAGCTTCTATGTCGATTTCCGTGCTCTTTCCTGTTGACGGCGAGCGGAGTGGGTGGGATCGCACGAGAGGTAGTTCGCGGGACCGATGTGTTTTTGCCGACCGACGGTAACAGGCGTGTGCGGCGGCACACGCGGCAAAAACATGTCGGGGGTGCCCGCGAACGAACGGTTCGGGCGATACCACGCCCACGTAGCGAGCATTGAGTGCGGGTCAGGCGAGCTGTCGCCCCCGAAGCGAGATTTGTATCCGCGAAGCAGCGGATCGGGTGATACCCGCCCGTAGCGAGATTAGCGTTTGTGACTGTCTCACGCGGAGACGCGCCATCTGCGCTGACCGCGCGGCAGCGCCTGTCAATCGCCGCCTCGGCTATCCCCTGGCCTTTAGTGCGATTCCAGTGCGCTTTCAACCGCCCTTGAGCGAGGGGGAGACAGTCGCACGAGAGCAGCTTCGCGGGACCGACGTGTTTTTGCCGATCGACGGTAACAGGCGCGTGCGGCGGCACGCGCGGCAAAAACATGTCGGGGGCGCCCGCGAAGCAGCGGGTCGGGCGAGCTGTCGCCCCCGAAGCGAAAAAATTTCACCCGTAAAGCCCCATTTATGATATAATTAGTTGGAATGTAGATAGGTGAATTGTGCCCGCGTGTAGGCGCGAGGCAGTTTTTGCCGTCGAGAATGAGCTTGAAAATGATTGGAGAAATGTGCAAATGAACATCAAGACGCCAGGAAAAATGCCAGGCTTTACGCTGATTGAGATGATTGTCGTCATCGGTATAATCGGCATACTTGCGGGCGTTCTTTTCTCGTCCTTCGGCGGCGCGACCGACTCTGCGCGCGCGGCGCTCTGCCTCTCCAACATGAAGGGCCTCGCGCAGGCGGCGAACGCGTGCGCCATGCGCACCGGCAACTTCCCGCTTGCAGGCTCGCGCGAAGCGGTTGGCGTAGTCGTCAACGAAGGCTCGGGCAGAGCCTCTGCGCAGACGCGCTACCAGCCTCAGTATGGCTGGATCAGCTGGCTTGACGAAGGCAAGTACGACGACGGCCACGGCAACCGGTTCGCGACGTCGCACCGCGGCGGCGGCATCTGCCCGTTCTACGGCACCGGCAATCTGAAGGACGACACCTACGCCGTCACCAACGGCGTGCTCTGGACGTATGCGGATAGGAACCGCAAGATCTACACATGCCCCGAGCACGTGCGCTACCGTTCGCGCAAGCAGAAGAAGGCGCCGCTTTGGAGCTACGTGATGAGCTCGAAGTTCGGCTACGACTACAGCAGAGGCTCTCGCGCGATTGCGACAGACCAGAGCACCGGTCTCTGGTACACGGGTCTCAAGCGCACCGACCGTCTGCTCATGTTCGCCGAGCTGCCGACGGTCGATCCCGAGACCGGCAGCGACCTCGACGACGGCACCGAGTTCGCGGCAGACTGCACGCTGCAGTACAAGGGCAATGTAAACGGCAAGCCGTACGGGCAGGAGTGGGGCGGCGCCGCCGAGACAATAGGCTTCCCGCACAGGAACGGGAAGCGCGGCCGCTGCGGGCACGTCGCGTTTGCCGACGGCCACTGCGAAAAGCTGATCTACAGCAACAAGGGCCTCTCGGCCGACAAGCTCACGGTGGTCCTCTGCGAGGGCCTCGACGTCTCGTATAACCAGGCGAACGGGTATGTCCTGCCCGCGAATGCAGACGAGATGGAGTGAGCGTAACAGGCCTAAGTTCTGTGCAAGTGTGTGAAAACAAGTAGTTTTGTGAAATCTAAAAGATGGTGATGCAATGCTGAAAAAAATAGAAACGACGATATTCGCCGCACTCGTCGCCGTGTGCGCATCGCCGGGCTTTGGCGCGAAGGTGACGTTCAACGGTGCGGAAATAGAGTACACCAAGGCTGAGGTGTCGTATCCCGACGGCGAGGGCGGCGACATCGTCTTCAAGTTCACTAACACGGCGGCGGACGCAGGCGAGCTCAAGCTCCCGAGCTACGCGCAGGCCTGGATCCTCTCCGTCGGCGGCGGCGGCGCGGGCGGCAGCGCGCAAAACAACTCGAGATTTAACGGCGGCGGCGGCGGCGGCGGCGGCGGCGGTGTCGTCGAGGTCAAGGACGTCGTTCTGGAAGGCGGCACATACAAGATAACGGTTGGTGCTGGCGGTGCAGCGGGCGAAGCTGGTGTCGCGGCGCCTGGCGGCAATGGGCAGCAGTCTTATATCAAGTACAACGGTTCCGTCATGTCCGCATTCACAGCCGGCGGCGGCGGTGGCGGCGGTGGCGAAGGTCCGGGCGAGAATGGTGCTTCGGGCGGTGGCGGCTCGATGGTTAGTGGCACCCTCCAGAGCGGAGGCGGGGTAAGTTCCGTCGGTTTGGGACATGCAGGTGGTGACGGAGGTTATAGAAATGCTGCAGGTGGCGGTGGTGGCGCTGGTGGTTCAGGTGCGTCGGTAAGTGCTGCCGGAAAGTCTGGCGCTGGCGGCGATGGTACGAACAGTTGGATCGAGGTTTCAAAAACCAATCCGGAATCACCTGTCTGCTACGGCGGCGGTGGTGGCGGCGGTACTCTTACTTCAAACAATGTGGGCGCTGGCGGTGCTGGCGGCGGCGGTGCTGGTGGCGGCGGCATGGAGGGAACCGATGTAAAAGCGGAAGCGGGGCAGAAAGGTACTGGCGGTGGTGGCGGTGGCGGCTCTTACTCGCAGGCGGGCGCTAAAGGCGGTGACGGCGTCGTAATTATCCGAATCTCCGAGGCGCTTGCATCGGATCCTGTTCGTCCCAACACGACCCAGGAGCTGACGTACACGGGCAATGCTCTTTATGCGGTCAAGCCGTCCCTCGCGCTGGTTGTGACCGGGACGTACTGCGCGACGAACATTGGCGAGTATACGTGCAGCGCGAAGCCGAAGGACGGCTTTACGTGGCAGGGCGGCGGCACAGAGGCGATAAATGTGAGCTGGCAGATTCTGCCGCGCAAGGTCCAGTACCCGGTTGCGATTCCGACTGCCGAGTACGACGGCGCGAACAGGGTAGCCATCGAATCGCCGGACGAGGCGTTCGTCTTCTCGTCGGACAGCGTGACAAATGCTACGGACGCCGGCACGTACAAATACACCGTCAGCCTCAAGAGCGACAACTATGTGTGGGACGGTGCGGAGGCCGGTCACGAACGTGATCCGTACACTGTCCAGTGGACGATTTCGTCTCAGCGCGTCTCCGTGCCCGCCGTGCTGACGGGGCTTGTCTACGACGCCACCGAGAAGACGGCCGTCGACCTTTCCGCCGCCGCGTTCAACTCGAACGCCTACCGTTTCGTCGAATCGCCGGCCTATACGCACAAGGAGACGAACGCCTCCAACTACCACTTCGCCGTCCAGCTCAAAAACACGGCTTCCGCCTCGAACTACGTCTGGTTCATTGACGGCGCTGAGACGTATGTCAACCAGGAGCGCGCCTGGTCTATTGCGAAGGCGCCGAACTCAATAAGGACGCTGGAGATCTCCGGCTGGAAGGTCTCGCCCAGCGCAGTGGGCGAAACGCCGAAGGCGACGTCCACATGGGGAACGCCCCAGTTCTCGTTTGCGAAGAGCGAAGATGCGATTGAGAGCGAGTGGGAGCCTTGGTCCGAGACATCCAAGCCGAACACGGCGGGCCTTTGGTGGGTTCGCGCGCGGGTAGTCGAAGGCGACAACTGGTTTGGCGCCGAGAGGATGGCGTCGTTCGTTCTGTGGGACAATCCGACGAACCTGTTCTCCGACTCCATAGAGATCGCGATCGCGAACTACTCCGGGACGACAACGCTGGAGAACTTCCCGCTTCTGGTGAGGATCTCCGAGGCGTCGATGCCCGGCTTCAAGTACGAGCGCGCCGGCATGAACGGCGAGGCGATAGCGTTCATCTGCGGCGACGAAATGCTTGACTACGACGTGGACACGTGGGACGTCACCGGCGAGTCGCTCGTCTGGGTGAAGGTTCCCGAGCTGAAGAGCTCCACCAAGATTTCGATGTGGTGGCATCTCAGGGAAGGGCAGGAGACGTCCGGCAGCAGAAAAGAGCGCGTCTGGGCCGACTACCACGGCGTCTGGCACTTCAACGAGGAGATCGTGGCCTCTGCCGCGGGCACGACGAAGTCCGTCGACGCGACGGGCAACGGATACGACGCGAGCCCGAAGAACTACGGCACGGCGTCCTGGATAAACGAGATGATCAGCGCAGACGGCATTGTCGGCAGGTCTCGCCAGATCACCAGCACAAAGCGCTCGAAAGGTCCTCGGCTTGAGGTGGACAATGCGGGGAAGCTTGCGAACGGGAATAAGTTCACGATGTCCGGCTGGTTCAAGCAGAATTCGAACCGTGATACGGGCACAACCCATACCACGAAAGTGCTTGCGTCAGGGAAGGCCTCTGCTGACGCGGGAAGCGGGTGGTTGCTGGAGATTGGTACTGGGAGTTCAAACAAGGCGCTTGCGGGACAGGGCCGTGGTAGCACAACTGTTACGACCAGCAATGCTACGAAGGAATTCATGGGCCAGTGGATATACTTCTCCGGTAGTTACAATGACACGAAGCTGTCGCTAGCGAGGGGCAGTGCCACAGAGTATTCCAGCAAGAACGACAGTATAGGGAGTGCGACGAGCAGCGGGGCGATTTCGTTCGGAGCTTTTGTCGGAGACACCCAGAACATCAACTCTTTCTGCGGAGAATTCGACGAGTTCCGCCTCTGCAAGCTGACGAGGAGCGCGGACTTCCAGAGGGCCGAGTACGAGACGGTGATGAAAGCGGACTTCGTCAAGCCGGGGCTTGTCGCCATCGAAGGCCTCAAGCAGAACTACTGGAAGACTCTGCCGGACGTACAGCCGAGGCAGTGGGAAAACGACGGCAGCTTCGATCTCGCGACGCTTCAGATAAGCAAGGGCGAGCTTGCGGACGGGTCGACCGTTTCGAACTACTTCTACAGCTCGAAGGATCCGTCCCGCCATTTCACCGATGTCGCCGAGCTCAACGGCGAAGGCCTCTACCATGCCGTCTTCGTGATGGCCGATTCGGAAGGCTACGAGCCAATCAAGTACGAAATCGACCTCAGGATAATCGGCCACCAGCCATACAACAGCCTTGGCGGCAGCGCCGAGGGCCGTGTCCTGCTCATGAACAACGACGCGGGCAAGAAAAACAAACGCGAAGCCATTGAATATCAAAGCTGGTGTGATTGTGTAAATGACGTTCCATCGCTTGTCGATAGTGATACAGTGCCAACGTTTTGGGAGCGTTTTGGCGACGATAACTTTAGCGATAGCACATACAACAGAAAGGCGGGAACTAACTGGGTTCTCTGGACGCAAAACAGGGAACGTCGTCTATGGCATCTTGACAACTGCCGTCATGGTAATACGTTTGGGAAAAACGATTCTTCGTACTGTGATGGTACACCGAACATGCCCTCTACACAGAATTTCCTGCCATGGTCGATGACATCGCGTTACATTTCACAGCATGGTATGTCCGCCGTGTTTGAAGCTGTGGCCAACGAGGTTGGCCAGGTCCTTATGCGCAATGTAGACGATGCGGCGGTGTATTCGCCGTGCTACACAAATGGCGTGGGGACGATATATTTTGACGCGGTGAACGGTTGGGTGGCCGGTGTGACCGAGAAAGGCTACCAGATCGTCGTCGAAGTCGCAACCGAGACGAAGGACGGCGAACCGCTAACGGACGAGACGAGCGCAAGCCCGGACGATCCAGATGATGCCTACGGCAACATCAAGGAGTGGGTGCCGTTCAAGATGTATCCCGCGCTTGTCGACGGCTCTTCGGTAACGCCGCCGACCGAGGGCGTCTACACCAACAACCTCGACATAACGGCGGGGCAACACCTCGACAAGTTCTACCGCATATACGTGCCTGTCAACCTGCAGAGGGCGCGCTTCCGCATTAGGCGTGTCTCCAGCACAACGGCAGGAACTACGCTGATTCCAGACACGCGTCTCATCCTCATCGACAACATCTTCGTCTCGTACCCTGCGATGGGGGCGGACCTTTCGCCGCTTGGCGACTGGGATAGGGAGAAGAAGGGCCCGCAGACGCTCGGTTGGGAGCTTGCGACGACGGTGCCGTTCCCTCATGCCGGGGCGACGAACTGCCACGCGCGCGCGGCGGTCGAGTACCACAAGAACGCGGGCGTTGCCGGCGCGGAGCCTTCGACATTCGTCTCAGCCGCGCAGATGCACTATCGCTGGCGGTATCTGAACCAGAGCTTCACGGAGTGGCGTTCGGCCGACCTCGACCCGATGAACGACTTCGTCTCCTACCAGCCGCTTGACCTGCCTTCGTCGGTTGGCGACGTGGAGTTCTGGTTCGAGACGCAGCTGCAGGCGCCGTTCTTCTCCTACGCCGACTACTCGGGCCTCGACGTCGGGATGCCGTGCTACAAGGAGGAGATCGTCGTCGTCACCAACAGGTGCACGCTCGGCGAGACGCTGCCCAGCAGCGGCAAGGACTGGTTCTTCAGGCTCAGGAACGGCGAGAGCGACTGGGAGGCGCTGGACGTGACGATCACTGGCGACACGCTTCTGGACGGCACGTACCAGATGTCGCTCATAGAGGACGGCATGTGGCGCGCCCTGGTGCCGCTGCCGACGAACGCAACAGGCACGTGCACGTTCCGCATCTCGGGCCACAACCGTACGGCGAACGGCGAGAAGTCGCTTTCGGGCACGACGGTCGTCTGGGGCGGGCAGAGCGCCTCGACGAACGAGGTTCCGTGCGACGGCAGGCTCGTCGAGCTGGCCGAAGGAGGCGGCGAGCAGTCGTTCGAGATCGACCACAACGCCAACTACCTCGAGTTCAAGGCGAGCACGAAGTTCGGCACGTGGAGCGTCACGCGCGCCGAGTACCAGAACTTCAACGGGTGGAACGACATCTACACTGACCCTGCGGCCAGCCCGGAGTTCAAGGCGTCGCATCCGTACAACGGCGTCGACGACATCACGATGAAGAAGTACGAGCTGGACGCGGCGAAGTGGAAGGTGTTCGCGGACGCCAACGGCTCGTGGAACGAGCCGTTCTACCTCGCGAACTACAGCGACCCGGGCTTCCCGAAGGAGCAGATGTTCCAGACCCACAGGACGCCGAACGACTGGAACGCGAACTTCGTGACGTTCGTCTCGACCGAGCTCAAGGAGAACAAAACGGCGGAGCAGGCCAAGTCGGGCATCGCCGGCAAGATACGCGGCACGGGCATGGGGTCCATCGAGTTCGTCAAGTCCTCGCGGCCGTCGGGCCTGAACGAGGTTAAGGTGTCGGCGCGTCTCGGCCAGTCGATGAGCGATCTCGGGGTGTTCAGCTTCCCGTCCGAAGCCCTGTTCAAGACGAACTACACGTTCGTCGCGCCGGCCACGATGAGCAGGAACACGGCACAAAGCGGCACGGCCGCAGGAGACATGACGGTCGGCGCGTCGGCGTCGGTTGTCGCGTACTACCGTCCGTACAAGGGATGCTACGAATTCCGCGTCGAGCGCCTCTTCTCCGGCGCTAACCTCAGGCTTTCGCTCTACAAGTGGAGCTACAGCGGCGGCGCGGTCACTCCGACATGCCTTTGCGCGCAGGACTTCTCGAGCAAGATCATGTGGACCGAGAAAAGCGGCAACGCGCTCAAGAACGAATACTACGCGATGCTGATCTCCGTGGACTCGTCGCAAAGCGGCAGGACGAGGATCGTGTGCGGACTTTCCACCGCCAAGCAGCCGGATGGCGCGACGGGAGACTCGATAGGTTCGGGCACGTACCTTGCCGGCAATCTGGACTATGTGGGACTTGCCTACGACGACACCGGGGCTGGCCGTCTCACGGAGGGCGCATACGGCGTCGGGTCAAAGGACTGCCCTGCCGAGTTCATAATGCCGTTCCATCATGACATTCCTATCGAGAAGATGCTGCAGACGCAGATTCCCAGCTTTGGCGACACGACGGCCAAGACGGGCGGCAAGTTCTACGACAACTGCAAGTTCAAAATCAGCGGTGCGAACAGTTCGACACACGACCGCGACGACATCTGCAAAGGCCGGTGGGAGATTGCGCCGCTGCGCGCCGAGGTTTACACGAACACGGCGTATTCGGGTTCCTGGAGAGGTCTGAAGGCGCCGACGGCGTCGCTTGCGCAGACTTTGCAGCTCTATCTGCAGCCGGCGAACGGCGGCGCGTGGCAGCTCTTCGGCGAGAAGTCGGTGACAGGCTACAGCTTCGGCGACTACACGTTCCCGCTGCACCTGTCGGGCGAGTGGAACATGCGCATCCAGACGGGTCCCGCGAACGTCGACGTCGCCATCAAGAACATAACCCAGTCGCAGTGGCAGGCGCCCGACTACGAAGAACTCGCGTACAAGTCTGACGACTTCGTCTACACCCAGGGCATCGTCGTGACGAACACGACCGCGAAGCGCAGCGAGGTGACGCTCCAGCCGGCGCGCGGGTCGGTCACGAGGCCGTTCTCGGTGCGCGGCCCGCTGCTGCACGGTCTGGGCAAGGTGGCGTTCAGCTACGCGAACGCGGACGCGAACGCCAAGATATGGGTGCAGATCGCGACGAACCAGGTCGCGAGCTCGCTCAACGGAACGTACGGGTACAACCAGTCCGTCGAAAGCGTCGAGCCCGGCAAGACAGGCGCCGACAATGCGTGGATCACGGTGAGGAAGTACGGCGCGGGCGAGGAAGAGCCGCTCGGCGCGTCCGGAACGAAGACGGTTTACCTCGGCCTGCACGACCAGGAGACTGCGCCTGTCGAGGGCATGTTCCGGATCTTCGTGCCGACATCGGTCGTGAAGCAGGCGGGCATCGTCTCCACGAACGCGCAGCAGAACGTCGACTACGGCAAGATCACGATAACGGGCATGTCGGTCACTGACGAGCCCGGGCTTTCGGACCGCAACTGGATAGGCTACAACCTGCGCGGCATAGGCGACACGACGGACGTGGAGCGCAGGATGTACCTTACGGACACGACGATACCGGGCACGACCGGCAGCGGCCTTGACTGCGCGCTCAACAACTCGCTGACGGGCGTGGACGCGGAGGACATCGACAAGGCGCGCGCGACGTATCCGTCGGTGGTGTCGCCGACGTTCAAGAGCGAGAACGGCGTGAAGAACGGCGTCGGCACGGTGAGCTTCAAGGCGAGGCTGTGGTCGACGAACAACGTGCCGGACACGGTGGCGGCGGGCAGGATCGTCATCTACGGCTCGAACAACTCGATGTCGGGCGACTGGCACGTTTTGCAGACGAACTACGTGATGAGCTCGGTGTTCTCGGACTTCACGTGGGAGACGAAGCGCGAGACCTACCAGGCGATCAAGCTGGAGATCTCCGACGCGGCGACCAAGGGCGTCGGGGACGCGCTGACGCCGCGGGTCGACCGCGTCATCATCGACGAGATCGTGGTCGGCGAGAAGGTGCAGCCGTCGCTCACGTTCGCGTACGTCAGGCCCTTCAGGCAGAACCTGCTCAGGGCGGAGCCGATCGAGGACATCCTCAGCCCCGACGAGCAGCCGCTTGCGGGCGAGAGCTGGGGCGTGCAGACGCAGCTCCAGCTGAAGCAGCTCACGGACGAGATCGACACCGACCGCGGCTTCGAGGTCTACTTCACGCACTTCACGGGCAAGGATCCGTGGGGCTACGGCAACTGGAAGAACGAGGGCTCGAGGCCGGTGAAGCTGGTGCAGGTGGGCGACCCCGCCGACCTCATCTTCCGCTCGGTCGGCGACACGCCCGAGTCTCTTGTCGAGCCTGTCACGCTTGGCGGCACCGTGGTGCAGTTCCAGATAACGGTCAAGTACTGGAACAGGAACGGGCAGGAGTTCACGAGCGAGCTCGAGTCGAAGAACGACTGGAAGCAGCCCGACTGGTACTGGCCCGTCGACCTCAACGAGGAGAAGGGCGGCTACGCGAACACAAAGAACTTCTCGGCGTACACGCTTCTCGACACGGTGAGCCCGGGCCGCGCCTGGATCAACGAGGTGAACTTCAACGACGGTGACGGCCCGGAGAACGGCACCGGCTACGTGACGCCGGTGAACCAGCAGTTCATCGAGATCTGCGTGCCTTCGGGCGTCGACATGTCGGGCTGGATGCTTGTCGTGACCGACGTGAACACGAACCAGATGCTGATGGCCCAGTTCGGCAACGGCGCGGGCAAGATACCGGCGATAAAGCAGCCGACGCCCTACGAGAAGAACGGCTTCGAGTTCGTGGTCGTGGGAAGCCCGACGACGGACGCGGAAGGTCCGCTGCGCGACGGCGACGGCAATCCGGTCACGCTCGACGGCGTGTGGTCGAAGGGTTCCATGGGCGGAACCGTGACGACCGGGTCGCTCTCCTACAACCGTCCGTTCCAGTTCGAGCTGATCAGGCCGACGCGTGTCGTGGAGCACCAGATCATCGTCGGCGGCACGAACACGGTCCGCCAGACGGCGTCCTACCGCTACATGTACGACGCGACGAACCTTCTTGCGACGCTTGACGCGGCGAACCCCTCGCCGAACAGGTTCATTGCGATCACTAACGAGCTGTCGAGGCTTGACGACAGAGCGCGGTACGCGTCGGCCGGCGTCGTGACGGGCGCTGTCGGCGTGGCGGGCATGGAGCCCGGCGGCAAGAACACGTGGTCGCCGAAGCTCACGTTCACGCCCGGGCGCTCGAACATCACGCAGGACGGCGCCGAGCAGTTCATACCCGAAGACTGGTTCATCGCTCCGAACGGAACGAACGCGTGGGTGACGCTGCGTCTCATCGGAGACCACATCTACCAGGACTGCGGAGGCGAGACGAACCCGGTCATGCGGATCGTCGTGCCGCAGGGCGCGGCCACGAACATATGCTACACGGCCGATCCGTGGTACGAGCTTGCGGCGCTGACGGTCGACGGCGTGACGGTCACGGGCCACGTGGCGAGGAAGACTTCGGAGTTCTGGTACGAACTCGTGCCGACGAGCAAGTTCTGCGAGGTGACGGCCGAGGCCGGGCGCGATTCGGGCCTTGCGGACCACATCGACATGGACGGTCCGTATGCGCCGTCGATAGTCGAATGGCTTGCGGACAGGTGGCCTACGAAGTCGGCGGAGGAGATTCGCCCGGCGTGGCAGATGGCGCACAGCGGGACAAACAGCTACCCAATGCCGCTTCTCGAGATGTACTTCCTCGACATTTCGCCGTTTGCCGAGAGCGAGGCGGAGGAGTCGGTTGAGAAGCTGTGGTGGTTCAGGCACGGCATCACCGGCGCCCGGTTCAAGGAGTACCTGCTCGAGCGCCAATACCAGTCCGGCTCGGTGTTCTTCACGAACTCGCAGTTCGACGTGAAGCTCTACATCTCGAACGCCGTGACGACCCAGGCCTACGCGCCTTACCACCTGCAGGGCCTCGACTACACGAAGAGCGACGACCCGATGCTGACAGGGCCCTGGCGCGGGCCGACCTATCAGCTGCAGGCGCTGCTGGACAACGGCATAACCAACCAGTGGAACCGGTTCTCGACATTCCGCTCGTTCGTGTTCGACGGCAACTCGTTCACGCCGGCGGAGGATCCGAAGCCGTTCACGGCGACGATCGAGATGCTCGATCCGTTCACGGTGGAAGGTTCGCGCGGGTATGGCTGGACGGCGTGGCCGAACACAACGACCTTCTTCGTGCGGACGGTGGGTTCGACGAACTCGGTGCCGTTCTCGGTGGACGTCTTGAAGTCCAAAGACACGTACAATTCCACTCCCATTCCAGCGTCGGGAGGACAATGACGCATACCGATTCCGCTTGCAAACGACATTTGGAATATAGTATAATGACAAAACTGAAGAAATTAGGCCGATGTAGACAAATGAAGAAAAGTGCGAGAAAAAGCCTCGTGCCGTACGCGCTTGGCGCGGCGGCCTTCTGCGTTCTCTTCGCCGCGGGCTGCGCGCGCGACGAGGGCGCGCCCGTCGCTGACGCGGCGCCGAAGGCCGATCCGCCGTCCGTCTACATGAACGACCCGGTGTTCAAGAAGGCGCTTGCCGACAGGCGGTCCGAGCGAAACGGCATACTTTCAGTGCGTTCCAAGCTAGTGGCGAAGGCCGAGAAGATGGTCGAGGAGGCGCGGGCGAAGATGCCCGGCGCCGACGATGCCGCGGTGAAGGCCGAGCTTGAGAAGAACCGCGAATGGGTTTCGCTCGTCGCGCGCATCGAAGACGCCAACAAGGCCTACGAGGAGAACCGGCTCGCGACGACGAAGACGGTGCGGGAGCGGATATCGCCCAAGAAGAGAGTTTCAGACGGTAGTTTAAAGAAGTGAAGAGAGGGAGGTCAACCATGATGAAAAACATAATCACCGCTTTTGCGGCCATGACAATAGCGGCGCTCTGCGTGTTCGACGCGCGCGCTCTAGACCAGAGCGGAGACATCCGCTCGATATACGCGGTCGACGGGGTTGACGGGGAGGCTGTCTTCACGCCCAACCCAGGCGCTCCGCTCAAAGCGGGCCAGGAGGTGACAATACTCGTGCGAATGCTCAATCTGGGGTGGTCTGAAACCATTCTGGCTACTGCGCATCCGACCTATGAGTGGCAATTCCTGCCTGCAGCCGCCTATCCGGGTTCGATGGAGATGGCATATTCGTTGTACAGGCCTAGGCTCGGGCTGTCAATTGGCGGCAGAATCGACTACGCGGTCTTTGACCACAGCTGCCTCAACCAGGAGCAGGTCGATGCTCTCGGCTACAGCTATTACACGGACTTCTTCTTCACCTACAAGGTCAAGGCAGGCGACATTGGTCTGCCGATCAAGCTTCTCAACAGCAACAAGAAGATTGCCGGCGCAACCGACAGCGTGGGTTTCTTTCTGAACTACGCCAACACTCAGGGCGGTCTGGTTCTCCAGCCTTGGGATCTCGTCAGCTTCTACCAGGAAGAGGGGATCGTCGTTGACAACCCTGTAAGGACTTTGGCGAAGTTCTACTACGGACCGGACAACCCCTACCAGGACGGCGTTACGCCCAGCTATCCCTCAAAGCCCGACGATGATGTGCACCGCTCTTTTGACTTCGTGGATGAAGGTGTCTACGTCAAGACCGTCGACTTTGACGACTATTACGCGGACGGTGACATCTGGCGCAATGTCCAGCAGGGAATCGACGACCCGGAAACCAGCGAGGCGACCGTCGTGGGCGTGGGCATCACTAACACCGAGGCTTCGGTGGTCTTCGTGTGGTCCGGAGACGAGAGCAAAGTGGTTCCGACGGCAAGATTCGGGAGCCCGAGCGACATTTCGGTCAAGGATGGCCGCACGCTTCTCAGAGTTGTCATAACGGATGGCGTCGGCAAGTTCGGTCTGAAGGGCACCGGCGCCGTGGGCGACACGGTAAAGATATACATGAACAACAGCGGCGCCGATGACTACAATAATGTCGGCGAGCCCATCGAGGCGTCTGCGTGCGTGCGCACCGTGAAGGTGGTCAAGGCGCAGCCGCAGATCACCATAAGCGACCTCCTAGGCAACACCAAGCTGGACGTGACGGCCACGACCAACTATGAGAACGTGACAGAGATGAAGGTCTCCGTCTCGATGCGTCCGTCGGACATCCCTGACGACATGCCCATCAGGGTCAAGCTCAACCCGCACTTCCAGAAGTCCGGTACGGACGTTCCGACCACTGAATGCCACCCGGTCGCCGATGGCTACATAGTGATTCTTGCAGAGCCGGGTGATCCTACGACGTCCACCAAGGTCGACGAGATTGAGATTCCGGGCGGGCGGACGGAGGCTGAATTCTACGTCTATGCCTATGGCGCACCGAGCGACAAGACGATGAACAGGCTGGTCCTCAGCCCCACCATTGAAGATCCGACAATCTGGGCGGCATACGAGAACGGCCCCAACAAGAGCGCCGTGATAACGCTCAAGGACCAGGGACCGGTCGTGTATTCGGAAAGGACCGAATACAACGCTTTCGAGGGCGAGGTCATCGCTGACTTCAAGGTCAGCATCGATGACAACTGGCGCGATCTCGACCCTACTCTCAACACGGAAGGCTACACGGTGAAGGTGAGCTTCCCCGGTGTCGGCCAGACTTTCACGACAAACGGCGTCCACTTTGTAAAAGAGGTGGCAGAGACCTTCGCGGTGACCGCGCCTCCTTACCAGGACGCGCCATATTCGGCAATCATCGAGGTGACGGACCCGAGGGGCAACCGCGGCAGCTGCACGGTGAGCGTCAAGTCGAGCGCTCCGCGTACGGCGTTTATCAGGGCGTACAAGGACTCCACCATGACGGAGGCGTATCCGGCAGGCTACATCTTCAAGGAAGGCGAGTCGCCGTATGTGCGCGTCGAGCTGAACGTGGCCGCCGACCAGGCGATGTATGCGTTCCTGCGTCCTCTCAACGACGACGCCACGAACTATGTCGATTGCGCGAACATCTCCTCCGGTCTCGCGATTGGAATCGGTGAGACGAACTCGCCTGCCACCAAGGTGACGTTCAAGGACGGCTTTGCCGCAAGCAACCCGATGCGCGCGCGCTTCAAGGTCGGGCTCAAGGGCACCGAGGAGTGGTCCGATGGAGGGGCCGACTACAGCACGACGTACGCACTGCGGCAGATCGAGTTTGCGGTTGAGAACGTTTCGCCGAAGATCAAGCCCAACACGATGAAGATGAACACGACCTACGTCAACGACGGCGCCACGCTCAACGCCAAGGCGCCTGCGGGTAGCCGTGTCTCCTTCACGGCGCTGTTGGACGATCTGGGAATTGCCGACCTCGAGGCGACGGAAGGCAAGGCGATATTCTCAAGGTGGGTCTATTCTGACGGCCTTGAGGGCTCGAAGAGCGACCACACGCTCTTCGTGACCAGCGTGAACAAGCGTGTCGTCTGCCCGATCACCTTCAACGAAGAGGGCCAGAAGCAGACCGTCAAGGTGTACCTGCTCGACAAGGACGACCGCGCCGCGCAGACGGGGATGACGGACCTCGAGGACTTTGACTGGGGCGAGCCCGCCTACACGTTCTACGTCAACGTGAGCCAGGCCGCCGGCGTGATCCTGACGCCGCCCGACGGCGCCCTGGTCTCCGGCGGGACGGTGTACTACAGCGAGACGGCCACGAAGGGGGATGCGTACTTCTGGGCGCAGCTCTCCACCTCGCCGCGCGAAGTCGGCGCGGCGGAAGGCAACCAGCCCATCAGCGAGACGAACCCGATTCTCATCGAGTTCACGACGGAGTCCTGGGGTTCCGACGGCATGGTCAAGCTCGAGTCGCAGACCGTTCCCTTCGCCGACGGAATCCGCAGGAAGGTCTTCCTTGACGTCAGTTCGCTGAACGGCGGCTACGACACCTACTACCAGATTACCGCGAAGGTCATAACCGACAGCTGCTCGAACGTCTACAACCAGGCGTGGAGCGACTACTACGCCTCCGGCTCGATCGAGGTCAAGGTCGAGAACGTCGCGCCCGCAATCATGTGGGTCAAGCGTACGAACGGCCCGTTCTCCGGCGACTCCCCGGGCAGCACCAACAACTGGGCTGCGGGCGAGAGCGTCGAGTTGGAGTGGCTCGTCCAGGACATCGTGCCGGACATCACGAACGGCCAGTTCACTATTACGTGGTCGGTGGAGTCCGACGATCCCTCGGCTTATCCGAACCCCCTCATTCTCGAGAGCTGCACCCTCACCCAGGGCAAGACCGGAAAGGCCCAGGGCAAGTACAGGTTCCTTGTGCCCGACATCGAGAACCAGAGGCTCACCTTAAAGATCGAGGACGGCGACGGCGGGTCCGACGAGAGGTCGTATCTGATACACGTTGCGGCCACCAAGAAGCTGCAGGTCAAGACGCTCGGCCCGTCCCGCGTGTCTAAGTCGAACTACGCGACGGCGGCGGGTCTCGGCAGGGGCCACGTCTACGTCGACGACGCCACGGCCCTGCCCAAGGTCAGGCAGTTCGTGCAGGAGTGGAGCTTCAACGAGGGCCGCAAGGACGCCAAGGTGCTTGCCGCGGGCTATCCCGCCGTCGAGACCAACGCGTACGACAACGGCTCGATCGACGGCCCCGGCTTCGTCGGCGCGCGCATCGGCCCGACGGGCAACAACGCGGTCGGCGACAACTTCTACAACTACGGCAACAGCAAGTACGACAACTTCTTCTACACGTGGGTGACGATCGACCCCGAGCAGAACACCGCGACGGCCCAGTCGCCTTCGCCCGCGATGTCGCCGGACACGATCGTCGACGAGGTCTTCCAGCTCGACTCCGAGAAGCAGGAGAACGGCGGCGGCTACGGAATGGTGCAGGTCGAGGCCGTGTTCTCGAGGGAGTACCTGACGAGCGACAACATGGGCGACATCAACGGCGACGCGGTGCCTGACGTCTACACCGTCAAGTACAAGGGTCTCGGCGTGATCGGAGACGACGGGGCGCCCGCCGGCAACGACACGGACGACATCGGCCGCGAGAACATCGACGAGGACTTCCTGCCCAGCACGCCCACGGCGTCGTACAACTCCCTCATACCGGGCATTGCGGCGACATGGGCCTCCGATGGCCGTCCCTTCACGACAGCGGTCGAAATCCGCGGCTGGGACGAGCACCTGAACAACGCTCCCGCGATCATCAACCTCGTGGGCGCGAACCCGGACCGCCGCTACACCGATCCCGCGAGCGACCCCGAGTCCACGCTTTCGAGACTCGAGTACTGGGCGTTCACGAACTGGTGCGAGAGGACGTCCGCGGGTGACCCGAACGAGCCGGCCACCTGGGATCTGTGGTCGCCTGAGCGTCCTTCCGATCCTTCGAAGCCCGACACCGACAAGGACAACATGCCCGACGGCTACGAATACTACTTCTGGTATCGCGCGCACGTCGGCTACCTCGCGACCTCGGTCGTCGAAGGCGAGATCGTCAGCGAGTACCGCAGGCAGGAGGGCCGCAAGTACAATCCGGCCAATCCGTGCGAGCCTGTGATCATCGATGCCGACGAAGTCGAGCGCATACTCGACCCGATCGTACCGAACGACATCGCCGCCGAGACCGACACCGACAACGACGGCCTGCCGGACCTCATCGAGCTTGAGCTCGGCACGAACCCGATCGACTACGACACCGACGGCGACGGGCTGCCTGACGGATACGAGGTTTCCATCTCCATGACCGACCCGCTCCTCTATTCGACGGACAAGGTCAAGTGCGACGCGGACCTCAACCCCGACCAGGACCAGATGGCCGTCGCGCTCTTCAAGGGGTACGAGATCACCTACGTCGACGGCGAAGGCGCCGAGGGCGTCCTCTACTCGGTGGTGAAGCCCGAGACGGAGTCGGCCGGCGATACGCTCAAGCTTCTTGCGGGCGTCAACCTCTACACGCGCTGGAAGTACGCGAACGACATCTGGTTCACGTCCACCAACGTCAACGAGGCGGTCTGGGTGCTTGGCGAGCGCAAGTACAGGGCCGACAAGGACGACGTGATGAAGCTCAAGATCAAGTCCGTCGAGAAGGCGGGCGATCTCTGGGCGATACACCACCAGGTGTACAGTGAGAAGGGCTTCGACCCGAGGGTCGGCTGGAACAAGACGCCGTTCGTCAAGAACCACAGGGTCGACACGGCCCTATACACGCACTACGACGAGTTCATGTCGCTGGCGTTCTTCATCCGTTCGGGCGGTCTGCCGGCCGAGTCGCAGCTTGTCTTGAAGCCTTCCGAGATCATAGACCTCTGGACGAAGTATTCGACGAGTCCGCAGACAGCCGACACCGACGAGGACGGCATGCCCGACGGCTGGGAGCTCTACGTCATGACCGGCGACAAGAGTGAGCTAAAGGACCTCTCGCCGACGTCGCCCTACTCTCCGATTGGTCAGCCCGGCGCCGACATCGTCGAGGAGAACAACGAGAAGGGTCTCACCTGGAGGCTGAAGTACTGCGGCGTCGAGAGCTGCGGAGTGTACTCCGAGTGCGGCACTGTCGCCGACAACAAGAACGCCGAGTGGAAGAACAAGCTCTGGCCGGCGAACCCGTGGACGAGCGACACCGACGGCGACGGCATTGCCGACGTTGCAGAGAAGACGTGGATCTTCGGTACGGCCGACCATGAGCGCCCCGACTTGGAGGACTGCGTGAACGGCGGTGGTCTCAACCCGCTCTCCGTCGACACCGACCGCGACGGTCTGCCCGACGGCTGGGAGCTCGATTTCAAGGCTTCGCTGAAGGGCAGCGGCGCTGCCGACGCGGAGTACACCGACGTCGAAGTCGGCGCACCGCTCCCGAACGGCATGAACCCGACGGCCAAGGACTCGATGGCCGACTACGACTGCGACGGTCTCAACAACTGGCAGGAGTACATGGTCGGCGCGATGCGCTGCTGGCGCTACGACGACGTGACGTCGCCCTGGGTCGTCCACAAGATGACGTCCGCGGAGTTCGCCGAGATCGTCGCCGACGACCAGCTGCTTGGCCAGGTGCTCGTCGACGGCTGGGCCAAGGGCGAGGACGGCAGGGTGTACAACCCCGGCTTCCGCACCGACCACTTCGATCCGGGCGTCTACTTCACATGCAACCGCAACGTGTGGGACTGCCTCAAGGGCGGTGACAGGGACAAGGACGTTCCTTACCGCAGGTTCTACATGTTCAGGGACGGCGTCAACCACGACCTCTCCAGCGAGATTGCAGAAATCAACAAGGTCAAGTACAACCGCTGGACGCTGCCGTTCAAGGACATGATGGTGCGTGCCTGCGATCTCACCGACGCCAAGGGCAACCCCGTCAAACCCAGCAAGTACATCTCGTGCAACCCGCGCGAGGCCGACACCGACTTTGACGGCATGGACGACTACTTCGAGCTCTACCACGGCATGAACCCGCTTCTCGGCGTGGACGGCCAAACCGGCAAGAGCGGACTTGCGTTCGACGTCGTCTTCGACGCGTACTACAACGAGAAGGACGGCGTGACCAGTCCTTGGTCGGCCAAGAACAACTACTGGCTCTGCGGCGACATGATTCTCCATACGCCGATGGGCGGCGACGTGCGCGTCAAGCCGATCGACGACAAGGGCACTACCATCACGTCGGTCGACTTCTACCAGTTCCCGTGGCTCGCGGGCCTTGCCGGCGCCGACCCCGACGGCGACAACATCCGCAACCAGCAGGAGGCGATCATGCCGTACGTGCAGGCTGCCTCCACCTACCAGCACATCGACCCGACGCCGCTCTGGATGACCGATTCGTCGTATACGAACTCGCTCACCTACCGCTTCTACGGTGTGCAGAACCCCGGCTGGAGCGATAATGGCATCTACTTCGGTGAGCGCCCGAAGGGCACGTTCCTCTACCAGAAGCCGTGCGACACGAAGCCCAAGGTCTACAACCTTGCGGACTTCCCGTGGATCAGCTACGACGAGAAGAGCGGAAGTGTCGCGCTGGCATCGTACAACATGAACCTCTGGGACTGCGGCGACACCATCTTCGACTACGAGGAGAACGAGGGATACGACACCGACCACGACTTCCTCGGCGACTTCGAGGAGGCGCAGGGCAGGACGAAGCCCGCGTCCGACCCGCAGATGAGCGACGACCCGATTCGCCACCAGGCGATGTGGTTCAACGGAACGGACGCGTTCCTGCAGACCCCGCTTGAGCTCGACGAGGAGACTCCGGTAGTCCTCGCGCAGGCGGAGACGCACATGAACTTCCTCTACTACACGGTCGAGGCTTGGGTTCTGCCCGACAACTCGATGCTCAGGGCGTCCGGTCTGCACACGGTTCTCGAGCGCGCGGTCATCGGCAGCGAATCCGGTCCGGCCGACGAGCTCTACCTGCGCAAGAACTTCCTCATCGGCCTAAAGGACGGCCGCTGGTACACGAAGTTCGATTCGACGGGCACCGACTCCGAACAGCCTGTGGAGATCGCGGACGGTCCGTTCGCTACTAACGGGTGGACGCATGTCGCGGCGACGTACGGGCCGGACAGCGGCAATGAGACCGACGCGGCCGCGCGGATGGCTCTCAGGCTCTACGTCAACGGCGTCTGCGTCAAGACGGTGCGCACGGCGATTCAGCCCGAGCATGGACTTTCGTGTCTGACGACGGATGTCGCCGGCAGGCTCGCCGGTCTCACCTGGAGGTCGTACAGCGGGCGCAAGATCCCGGCGTCGATCATCGTCGGCGCCTCGGCGGCGAGCCTCAAGGGCGTGGTCTTCAACTACGGCTGGGAGTTCCGCAACTACGACTACGTGAGCGACGACAACCCGTATGGCATCGACCAGCCGACGGAATTCAGCGACTATGCGAACTTCTTCAAGGGCTACATCGACGAAGTCCGCATCTGGGACGGCGCGCGCTCCGGAACCGACATTCTCGCCGATGTCGAGAACAGGACTCGCTACACGAAGGAGCTTGTGGACGAGAACCGCAAGGCCGTGTACGACGCCTGGTCCAAGGGCGCCCAGCGCACTGCGGCGAACCAGGCGGGACGCCCGCTGCCGGCGCAGCTGATGTGCCACTGGTCGTTCGACCACCTGCCTGGCGCGGCGGTACTTGGCGACGTCCTGACGACGCCTGCCGGCTTCACGATGCCGGAGACGATGCCCGACGCAAGGGCGGTCTGGTCGCGTCCCGAGGGCTGGACATGCGCGTGGTGGGAGGCCGCGGCCGTCCGTTCGACGGTGTTTGCCGACGCCTCGTGGGTGCCGTGGATCAACAACACGGTCTCGCACCTGCCGCGCTTCGACGGCACGACGGCGGACTCGGTCTACTGGACTGAGTCGTGGGCCGGCGCGAAGGCTTCGACGAAGTACGGCGTCCCGGGCTTCAGCTTCCCGAGGACCGGCGAGTCCGTCAGCCGTGCGGCGCAGCAGATCTATTATAAGTTCGTGGGCGCCGACGGCGGCTCAGGCGATGGCAACGGCGAATCCAAGATGGCGACGCAGGCGTCGCGCTGGAACGCCTGGAAGGGCGACTCCGAGCTTGCGATGAAGTACAAGTTCACGATGCGCGGCAGCATGATCGAGGGCGCGGACCTTCTGCCCATGGGCGGCGCGTTCCCGAAGCGCATCTCCGCCGCCGAGGGCGGAATGTGGGATGACGGCTCGCCCGCAGACGCGTGGGCGCAGACCGGAGTCGACATCGACAACAACGGCCTGCCCGACAGGTGGGAGGAGTACGCCCGCAAGAACTACTCCGGCTCGCTGCATCCCGACACCAACTTCACCCGCGACACGGTGATTTCGGTCGACGGCGTCGAGATGCCGACGTGGCAGCTCTATCTGCGCGACATCGCCAGGGGCATGCTCGGCGACGGCAAGTTCTATCCCGAATACGTCAATTCGCGCGACGATGACCGCGACGGAATGCCCGACTGGTGGGAGGACATGTACAACATCGGCGTCGGCGACGAATCTGATCGTGACCGCGACACCGACGGCGATGGCCTCTCCGACTTCCAGGAATACCTGATTGGCGAGTACTTTGGCTACGCCAAGTGCGACCCGACGAAGGAGAAGACCGACGGCGTGACGCCCGACTACTTCCTCAAGGTGGGCGATCTCTACCTTGGAGAAATCTTCACCGACCACGATCAGGTTGACAACGCCTGGGAGCGCCTCTACGACAACGACTACGCCAACAACGCGGTCTACGATCCGCTTCGCGACAAGGACGGCGACGGCTGGTCGAACTTTGCCGAGTCCCGCAGTGGAACCGATCCCGAGCGTTCGGCGAGGCTTATGATCGGCGGCGACGAGATGGCGGAGTATCCCATACCGCAGATCAACGTCAAGGCACTGTGCTCGGAGGCGGCCAACATCGACGCTCCTGTCGTTGTGCAGGCGTTCTCCAGCGACGATCTTTCGATCGCAGATGCGAAGTGGACGGTTCCTGGTGCCGAGGGCAATACGAAGCAGGAGCTTCTGCTTGGGCTCAATCCTGGCACGGAAAAGACCATCCACCTTGGACCTTGCGCCGTTGTGCCTGGTTCGGTGAGAGTGCTGTTCCGCGATGCCTCCGAGGTCATGATCACCCCCAAGGGCTACACCGTGCTGCATCCCACCGCCACGACGTGGCGCGAGGGCCTTGTCGAGCAGACCATCGTCGGCGACATGGACAAGGCCAACATCGTCAAGGTGTCTGAGCCTGTCGGAACCATCTACCGCAAGTCTGGCGACCTGACGGTTGATTTTGCGAACCTTGGGCGGTACGCATACTACCTCGCCGGCGTGTACACGTTCTATCAGCCGGCGACGAATACGTACAACCGCATAGACCTCACAAGGTCCTACGTCAAGGTTGAATGGGAGAGCAAGCGTCTCTCCGGCGAGTCGCAGTGGCAGTTCACTCTGTCGACGGCTGAGTCTGGCCATATACGCGAAGGGCGCAACACGTTCGTCTGCTTCGCCGACGAGGACGGCAACGGCGAGTATACGCCTGGCGAGCCCTATGGCTTCGTGAGAGACGTTGACGTCGGCTGGTCGGGGGCGACGCTCGAGGTCGAGCTTGCCAGGACGAGCCCGGTGTTCGCGCGCATTAACGTCATGGACGGCAGCAGCGACCGAGCCACGCTCTGGGGAACGGATGTCGACGTCGTCGTGCAGGCCGAGTCCGAGAGCGGAAGCGGCGGTTCCAAGGACAACGACGCGGCGGTTGCCGCGCTCTCGGGCGGCTCCTGGAACCATGTGCGCATAGTGCCGTATCTTGTTGCCGGCACGAAGACGGACACGGCCCTCTGGACGCGCAGCTACGTTGAGTGCATCAAGTGCGCTCCCAACCGCGTCGTCGCCGAATTCGACGTGAACACCGCGACGCACCCGTACATCACGGAGGCGGACATCATCCGCGACGGCAAGTTCGACATTGACTGGGACGGCTTCTTGACCACGGAGTTCTCCATGCGCTCCGACATGGTTGACGCGGTAGGCGACGTGACTGCGGTCAAGTACCGCATCGTGCTCGGCTCCGACGGTCCGATAGGCCCGGTCAATGCAAAGGACACGACGACGGTTGTTCGTGCGTTCTCGACTCTCGTCGAGCGCAGGTTCGAGCCCTCGGCGAGCCGTACGCGTCCGAGCGCGCTGGAGCTCGACCACGGCTCTGTGCTCTACTCGGCGCGGCCGACGTTCAGGTGGCGTCTCGACGAGCCCACCGAGATCGGCACGACCTATGCGTCCCATGCGTCGCTTCTCGGCTGCTCCTACACCGCGTTCCAGATTCAGGTCGCCGACCGCGCCACGGGAGAGCTGGTGTACAACTCCGGAGTGCTACGTGCGCCGATCAAGGGCAAAGACGGCTACTTCTCGTGGACTGCGCCGCTCTCGGCGGGGGACCAGACCGGTCTTGCGAAGGTCTTTTCGAACGTCGGCGAGTGGAAGTGGCGTGTCGAGATGTACAACGCGAAGTTCACGCCGAACACGCCTGAGGCGTTCAGGGGCTGGTCTGCGTACAGCGACTTCTCGACGGCCGTCAACCAGCAGCAGGAGTACGACGACCACGGGTTCAGCAAGCTCTCCGCGCGGGTGAAGTATGCGGGACACTCGCTCGTTCTCTCCAAGTGCGAGAACCTTAGCAAGACAGAGGGCATTGTGAGGGTGCAGGCGTTCTCGACGCCGGACTTCTCGGGCGAGCCTCTGGCGCAGACGTTTGTGTCGAGCCGCGCCTCGATCGTCAACATGGCCGACGAAGAGCCCAACGCGGTGCTCGGCGGTCTCAAGCCCGGCAAGTACTACGTGAGGGCGTACATCGACAGCAACGGCAACCGCGTCAAGGACGACTGGGAGTCGTGGGGCGCCGCGAAGACCGCAGTGACGCTGATGGCCGACAGGCCGTCGTTCACGGCCGACGTCTACATCGAAGACGCCGATACGGACGGCGACTGGCTGCCCGACGCGTACGAGTATGCGAAGAACGGCAGCCTCGAGGCTGCGGGCTCGAAGGTTGATCCCGACGGCAAGATCGTGTTCAAGGCGACGATCTATAACGCGATCACGAACGGCGTGGCGCGCTTCCCGAAGAACCTGCCCTCGACCTCGCTCTCGTTCTTCGAGAACCTCGAGGCGGCGGCGCTCCTGCTCGACCTTGGCTCCGACGCCGCGACCGACACGATTGCGGCCATACGCGAGGCTGTCGAGAGGAAGGTGACGAAGGGCTCGCTGAAGGTGACGGGCATCAAGGCCGCCA
>JAEEZC010000264.1 GCA_016288465.1 Verrucomicrobiota bacterium
CGTTACGACCTCCGGCGGCACGGCGACCTTCGCCATCCGCTACGCCGCGCACTAACCGCTACGCCGCGCACAACCCGTCGCCAGTTCCAGAGGAGAGAAAGGCCCTTGGAGCTGGCGACATTTCGCTTGCGGCGGTCGCGCGCGATCAGCGCAAAGGGACGTAAGCGACATAAGGGACGTAAGGGACGGAATGATGGTAGGGCCGAACTCCGGTCGGCCCGTAGACAAGTATGTTTTGTTTAACGCGGAGACGCGGAGTGCGCAGAGTTGAAAGACCGAGAGGGCTAAACCGCTGGCGCTTATAGAAGAAACTCCGATGGTTTGGGTTCTCGCGCAAGCGTCTGCGTGAGAGTCCAACCGCTCGGAGTTAAGATTGAAGCCGACTCACCGGTTTTCGCAGGGCGCGGGGCGGGGATGAAGTTTTTCACAAAGTCATCAGAATTTATGGTATAATCATAGGTACAAAGGGGATAAGGGGGTGCTATGGGCTGGATGAAAAGATTCCTGTCGATTTACCTGCTGATGCTGGCTGGCGCGTTTGCGGGCATGCTTGCGTTCTCGTGGCTGGAACACCGCACGCTCGTTGCGCTAGGCACGAAGGAGATTGTCACGGCCTGCCTTGTGATGCCGTGGGCGGTCGCTGTCGTCGGACCTCTTTTCTTCGGCGGCGCCGTGGCCATGCGATTTCTGCCGGACGGCATCGGCTTCGGCCTCTGGGTGCATGTGGCGCTGGCTGTGGTGTTCATACTGTCGTACGCGCCGCTTGGCTATCTCGTGCGCAAGTTCCTCGGGGACGACACCGTGTTCGCGCGCGTGCTGTCCGCGCTGCTGCTTCTTGCCTATACGTCCTACTGCTCCTACGGCATACTCTGCGTCGGCGCGGGCGTCTAGCGCACCGTGCGGACGGGCGGACAAGACAAAACCTGCTAGCTTTTACGATTCAAGAAGGAGGGGGGAGGGGAAATTTGGTTGCCTCGCAGGGACTCGAACCCCAACAAGCAGAATCAGAATCTGCGGTGCTACCATTACACCACGAGGCAAGCTCGTTTCTTTCCATACTGGCGGGGTCGACGGGGCTCGAACCCGCAACCCCCGGATCGACAGTCCAGTGCGCTAACCAATTGCGCCACAACCCCGTAGTACCGGAAAGTGATGCGTAGTATATCATAATCCGTTTGGGCTGCCAAGGGGGTATTTGAAGATTTTTTCATTTTTCTGACATTCGTGAACTAAATCGCCATGACTCCATCAAAACTCCATCAAATTGGGTATGTCTATCAGTGCTCCTTTTTGGTATACTACGCCGACCTACCTGAAAAGGGAGAGAGAGAGACACTATGACGAAAAATTTGAGATGGATGATGGCGGCAGCTGCGGGAATCGCGGCGACAGGAGCATTTGCAGCGGAATCGGTCGAATACTTCGACCCTGTAGGCGGAACGAACGCGATCTGCTCGGCATACACCGAGTACGCCGGACAGACCGATCTTTCCACCGGCTGGTATGTGGTTTCGGGCGCAATTACGAACGGCACCCGCATCACTGTGAACGGCGACGTAAACCTCATTCTCCGCGACAATTCGGAACTTGTGGCGACTAAAGGCATTGAAGTCGCCTTTGTAGGCATCATCACCAAAAGTCTCACCATCTGGGCGCAGGGCGCAAACTCTGTCGCCGGGAGGCTCACGGCGACGACTGACGATGAATACTGCGCAGGCATCGGCGGCGGCACCTCTCAACGTGCAGGCGGTACGGTGACGATCAACGGCGGCGTGGTGACGGCTCAAGGCGGCAGCGCCGGCATCGGCGGCGGCGAGTCAGGCGCAGGCGGGACAGTGACGATCAACGGCGGCGAGGTGACGGCGACTGGCAATTTCGGTGCAGGCATCGGCGGCGGCGCACTCGGCGCAGGCGGGACGGTTACGATCAACGGCGGCGTGGTGACGGCTCAAGGCGGCAGCGCCGGCATCGGCGGCGGCTATGAGGGCGCAGGCGGTACGGTGACAATCAACGGCGGCGTTGTGACGGCAACTGGCCATAGTTGCAGCGCCGGCATCGGAGGTGGCCAAAAGGGCGCAGGCGGGACGGTGACTATCAAAGGCGGCGTTGTGATGGCAACTGGCGAGTATTCTGCGTCAATCGGTGCTGGCATTCTTCACTCTGACAATGGCTCGCTCGACATTTCTGGCATGAAGGTTGGGCGTGTCAACGGCAATTCCGTGGATTGGGTTTTGCCCAGTGAGCGCGAGAGCTTGTGCCGAAACGCCGATCTAACTACGGTTCGGATTGAGGTTTGCCAGCATCATGACGGCGATCATGGTCTTTGCGATTACTGCGGACCGGTCACGTACTACGACCATGTCGGCAGGACGAACGCGATATGCTCTGCTTATACCCAGTACACGAACCAGACCGAGCTTTCCTCTGGCTGGTATGTGGTTACAGGCGTCATTACAAGCGACTCCCGCATCACTGTGCGCGGCGACATAAACCTCATTCTTCGCGACAATTCGGAGCTTGCGGCGATGGAGGGCGTCAATGTCGCAGGTGGGAACAGTCTCACCATCTGGGCGCAGAGCACGAATGCAGTCGCAGGAAAGCTGACGGCGACAGGTGGCTACGGTGCCGCCGGCATCGGCGGCGGCTCTGGTGGCGCAGGCGGGACGGTTACGATCAACGGCGGCACGGTGACGGCGACAGGCGGCTGGGGTGCCGCAGCAATCGGTGCCGGCAATGGAGGCTCTGACAATGGCTCGCTAGTGATAGATTTCGACATGAAGGTTGGGCGTGTCAACGGCGACTCGGTGGATTGGGTTTTGTCCTATGAGCGCGAGAGCTTGTGCCGAATCACCGATGAAACCACGGTTCGGATTGAGGTTTGCCATCATCATGACGGCGATCAAAATGGTTTTTGCGATTACTGCGGGCCGATCCCGTACTACGACCCTGTCGGCGGGACGAACGCGACTTCCCTGGTTTGCAGCCCCTATGCCGGACAGACAGAGCTTCCCACCGGCTGGTATGTGGTTTCAGGCGTAATTACAAACGGCACCCGCATCACTGTGAACGGCGACGTAAACCTCGTCCTTCGCGACAATTCGGAGCTTGCGGCGATGGAGGGCGTCAATGTCGCAGGTGGAAACAGTCTCACCATCTGGGCGCAGAGCACAAATTCAGTCGCCGGAAGGCTTACGGCGACTGGCGTCTGGGGCGGCGCAGGCATCGGCGGCAGCCCTTATGGCTCAGGCGGAACGGTTACTATCAACGGCGGCACGGTGACGGCGACTGGCGGCCAGTGTGGCGCCGGCATCGGCGGCGGGGAAGGCGCTGGCGGGGGCGCGGCGATCAACGGCGGGAGCGTGGCGGCTGGTGGGGGCGGAGGGGGGGGTGGCATCGGCGGCGGCGATGATGGTGCAGGCGGAACTGTGACGATCAACGGCGGCACGGTGACGGCGACTGGCAGCCAGTATGGCGCGGGCATCGGCGGCGGCGATGATGGTGCAGGCGGAACTGTGACGATCAACGGCGGCATGGTGACTGCGACGAGCAACAACGGCGCTGCAGGCATTGGCGGCGGCGCATATGGCGCAGGCGGGAGTGTGACGATCAACGGCGGTGCGGTGACGGCGACTAGTGACGTGTATGGCGCAGGCATCGGCGGCGGCTGGAATGGCGCAGGCGGGGCGGTGACAATCAACGGCGGCGTTGTGACGACGACTGGTGGCGAGGGCGGCGCGGCAATCGGCGCTGGCAAAGACGCCTCGGGCAATGGCTCGCTCGTCATTCCCGGCATGAAGGTTGGGCGCGTCGACGGCGACTCCGTGGATTGGATTTTTTCCTATGAGCGCGAGGGATTGTGTCGAAACACAGGTGGGGCTACGGTCAGGATTGAGGTTTGCCCGGATCATCATGACGGCGATCAAAATAGCTTTTGCGATTACTGCGGAAGGCTTTGCGGACCAGTCCCGCACTACGACCCTGTCGGCAGGACGAACGCGATATGCTCTGCTTATACCCAGTACACAAACCAGACCGAGCTTTCCGCTGGTTGGTATGTGGTTCCAGGTGTCATCACAAACGGCGCCCGCATCACCGTGAGCGGCGACGTAAACCTCATTCTCTGCGACAATTCGGAGCTGGCGGCGACGAATGGTATCCAGGTCACCGAAGGAAACAACCTCGCCATCTGGGCGCAGAGCACGAACTCTGTTGCCGGGAAGCTCACGGCGACGACTGACGATAAAGACTGCGCCGGCATCGGCGGCGACAGGAATCGTGCAGGCGGGAATGTGACTATTAATGGTGGCGTGGTGACGGCGACTGGCGGCTACTACGGCGCAGGCATCGGCGGCGGCGCATATGGCGCAGGCGGGAGTGTGACGATCAACGGCGGCGAGGTGACTGCGACTGGCGACTATTCCGCCGGCATTGGCGGCGGCAGGAATGGCGTAGGCGGGAGTGTGACGATCAACGGCGGCGAGGTGACTGCGACGAGCAACAACGGCGCTGCTGGCATTGGCGGCGGCGCATATGGCGCAGGCGGGAGTGTGACGATCAACGGCGGCGCGGTGACGGCGACTGGCGGACAGTGTGGCGCCGGCATTGGCGGCGGCGTTTATGGCGCAGGCGGGGGTGTGACAATCAACGGCGGCACGGTGACGGTGACTGGCGGAGAAGACGGCGATGGCATCGGCCTCGACGGTGGCGCGGCAATCGGTGCTGGAGCCGATTGCCCAGTCGATGGCTCGCTCATGATAGCTTCCTACATGAAGGTTGGGTATGTGGAAGACGGTGCCGTGACCTGGGCCGGGGCTGACGAGCGCGAGACATACTGTCGGAATACGGACGGAAAGGCTGTTCGGATTGCCTCGGCGGGCGTTGTGGTTGACGCTGGCGGCGGCAAGACGGTCCTCGTGCCGATGACCTGGATAGAGTCGGTCGTCCCCGAGAGCTTTGCGGGAGCCTTGGAGGAATACGTCTACAACGACGCCGCCAACGGACGCAAGGTTTGGGAGTGCTATGTCCTTGGGCTTGATCCCAAAGAACTTGCGGACTTCAGGATCACTTCGTTCCCGATGAACGCCGACGGCACGCCCGATCTGGCGAAGATTGCGTTCAGTCCGTCGAAGGAGGATTGGAACCTTGTCGGCGCCGAGCCAGTGCTGGAGGGCAGGTCCGGCCTTGGAGCGGATTCGGAGTGGGTGACAGTGACGGATGTCGGCGATCCGACGTCCCTGCGCTTCTTCCGCATTCGCGTCGCTCTGCCGTAGAAGAGGGGAACGGGGACAGGGCTCGCTACGGGCGCGGTACCGCCCGATCCGCACTTCGTGGACGCAACCCGACGTGATTTTGACGCTCGTGCATAGCACTCGCCTGTTACCGTGGGCCGTCAAAATCATGTCGGTTCCGCGAAGTGACTCTCGTGCGATCCCCCGCCCTTGCCGTCAACTGAAAGCGCGTGGGAATCGGCTGAAGGCAAAGAGGTGCCAGATCGGTGTTGGATTTCCTTCTTCTTCGATCCCCATGGCCTTCCTCTCTTCTTTGCTGGCCCGTTAGATATTACCATTTGCGTCCTGAAGCAATCTGCACGTCTGGTTGGACGTGAGGCACAATAAATGATATACTGTCGCTGTCAGCCCGGCTCCGACGATGGCGCGTTGCAGGCTGTAGAGATCAAGAGAGGAGGCCTGCCATGAAACATTTGCTAGACGATCCGTATCTGAAGCCGTTCGAAGCCGCGATCCGCGGGCGTGCCGCGAACGCCGAAAGACGCATGCGAGAGCTTACGGGCGAGCGCACGAGTCTTGTCGACTGGGCGAACGCGCACAACTATTTCGGGCTGCACAGGCTGCCGCGCAAGTGGGTGTTCAGGGAATGGGCGCCGAACGCGACGTCCGTGTGGCTTGTGGGTGACTTCAGCGGATGGAAGACCGACGAGGCGTTCGAGCTGTTCCGCATTCCGGGGACGGACGTCTGGGAGCGCGTCATACCGGCGGGCAAGATACATGTCGGCGACAAGTACCATCTTGAGATGCGCTGGAACGGCGGCCGCGGCGAGAGGATACCGGCGTTTGCGCGGTACGTCACGCAGGATCCCGACACGAAGCTCTTCTCCGCCGAGGTCTACGAGTCGAAGTACAAGTGGAAGAACAAGGCCCTCCCGGCGTCCGCGCACGGCGCGACGCCCCTCATCTACGAGGCGCACGTCGGCATGGCGACGGAAGAGGCGAAGGTCGGCTCGTATGCGGAGTTCCGCGACAACGTGCTGCCGCGGATCAGGAAGGCGGGCTACAACACGATCCAGCTGATGGCTGTGATGGAGCATCCGTACTACGGCAGCTTCGGCTACCACGTGTCGAGCTTCTTCGCGGCGTCGTCGCGGTTCGGCACGCCTGACGAGCTGAAGTCCCTCGTCGACGCGGCGCACGGCATGGGCATAAGGGTTGTGATGGACCTCGTGCACTCGCATGCGGTCGCGAACGAGAGGGACGGGCTCTCCCTGTTCGACGGCACGGAGTACCAGTACTTCCATTCCGGGAGAAAGGGGTGGCATCCGGCGTGGGGAAGCCGCTGCTTCGACTACTCGAAGACGCAGGTCCTGCACTTCCTCCTCTCCAACTGCAAGTTCTGGCTTGAGGAGTACGGCTTCGACGGCTACCGTTTCGACGGGGTCACGTCGATGCTCTTCTGGGACCACGGGCTCGGCAGCGCGTTCACGAGCTACGGCATGTACTTCAACGGGTCGATGGACGACGATGCGTGGGTGTACCTCAATCTCGCGAACAGGCTGATCCACGCGGTGAATCCGCGGGCGCTCACGATCGCGGAGGACGTCTCCGGCATGCCTGGCGTCGCCGCGCCGATCAAGGGATGCGGCATAGGCTTCGACTACCGCCTTGCGATGGGCGAGCCGGACTTCTGGTTCAGGCTTGCGGAGCGCACGCGCGACGACGACTGGCCGATGGGCGGGATATTCTGGGAGCTCACGAACAAGAGGGAGGAGGAGAAGGTCGTGTCGTATGTCGAGAGCCACGACCAGGCGCTTGTCGGGGGCAAGACCTTCTTCTTCACGATGGCGGACGCCGCGATATACGACGGCATGGGCAAGGGGCAGCACGGGCTCGAGATAGACAGGGCCGTCGCGCTGCACAAGATGGCGCGGCTTGCGACGCTTTCGCTGAACGGGGGGGCTTACCTCAACTTCATGGGCAACGAGTTCGGCCATCCGGAGTGGATCGACTTCCCGCGCGAGGAGAACGGGTGGAGCTGCGCCCACGCGCGCAGGCAGTGGTCGTTGCGCGACGACCCCAGCCTGCGGTTCCGCGAGCTCGGCGACTTCGACGAGACGATGGTGAGGATGCTCGCCGGAAGCGGAGCGCTGTTCGGCGGCAGGGCGATGAAGGCGATACCGGCGAAGGTCGTCTGCAACGAGAGCGACAAGGTGCTCGCGTTCGTGCGCGGCAATCTGCTGTTCGTGTTCAACTTCCATCCGACGAGCAGCTACACCGACTACGGCGTCGTGGTGCCGCCGGCGTCCGACTGGAGGCATCTCTTCGACACCGACGAGCCGAGGTTCGGTGGCCAGGGCCGGATTCAGCCTGGCGTAACCTACGCGCCGATGCTGGTGCCCGACGAGAAGCGCCGCGAGCTTGTGCAGCAGATACTTCTGTATCTGCCGGCCAGGACGGCGATTGTCCTGAAGCGCGTCTGACGACGATGGCGGGGGAATTATGGTATAATATACCCCTATGACATTTCTCCAAAGACACGCCTACGGCATCGGGTGCGGCATCGCCTCGGTGCTGTGGCCGTTTTTTCGGAGACGCCGCAGAACAGCCGTCGAGAACATCCTGAGGTGCGGGGTCGCGGGCGACGAGGCGGAGGCGCGGCGGATTGCGCGGCAGAGCTGGCGCCATTTCGCGGGGCATGTGGCGGAGGCTCTGTGCGTTCCGGGCGTGGTGACGCGCGAGAACTGGCGTGAGCACATCGACGTCGGCGAGGCGCCGGCCGAGACGGTGAAGCTTTTGCTGGACTCTCCGGAGACGCCGATACTGCTGGTCAGCTCCCATCACGGCGTGTGGGAGGCCGCCACGAACGTTCTTTCGTTTGCCCGTCCGATGATCGCGGTGGCGAGGGTGATGAACAACAGGCTGCTCGCAGGCTGGATGAAGAAGTACCATTTCCGCGGGCCGGTCACGGTTATCGACAAGAACCACGGCTTCACTCCCGACGTGCTGCGCCGCTGGACCGACGAATGCGCCGCGATGACGATTCTGATGGACCAGCACACGGGGCGCGGCGCTCTGCTCAAGTTTCTGGGGAGGCCGGCGCGCACCTTCACCTCGGCCGCCAGGCTTGCGATGCGCTCGGGCTGTCCTATCGTCGTCGGCTCGTTCGTTCGCATCGCGCCGTACAGGTACCGTCTTGTCGGCGGCGAGCCGCTAGTGTTCGGGATGAAGGACGACAGGCTCGCATGCACGCAGACTCTGAACGACAGGCTTGGCGAGGCGATCCGCCGCTATCCGGAGCAGTATCTCTGGTTCCACAGGAGGTGGCGCGATGACTGACGCCGCTCTCTCCGCTCTCTTCGGCGGGCTGTGCCTGGCTCTGGGCGCGGTGTTCGCCTGGTCCACGGTCATCGTGGCCGCGGGGCTCATCAAGCCGGCGAGGCGGCATCCGCACGCGGCGAAGAAGCTCCGCTTCGCCGTGCTGGTGTGCGCGCGCAACGAGGAGTCCGTCATACGCAATCCCGTGAAGAGCGTGCTCATGTCGAGGTATCCGGCGGACAGGCGCGAGGTCATCGTGCTGGCCGACAACTGCACCGACGCGACGGCCGAGAGGGCGCGCGAGGCGGGTGCGACCGTCTGGGAGAAGACCGAGCCGAGCTCGGGCAAGGGGGACGTGCTTGCGTGGGGCATCGACAGGCTTATGAGGCGCGGCGGATTCGACGCGGTTGCGGTGTTCGACGCTGACAACATAGTCGCGGGCGGATGGCTCGACGCGATGAACGACGCACTGCAGGACGGGGAGTCGGTGGCGACAGGGCGCAGGTTCGCGTCCAACGCCGGGCAGAACATCATCTCGGGCTGGTACACGGTCTACTGGGAGGTCATGAACGAGCTCTCCAACCGCGTCCGCACAAACCTCGGACTCTCCGGCAAGCTTACGGGCACTGGATTCGCGTTCCTTCCCGCATCGCTTGGCCCTGACGGGTGGAATACGCGCACGATGGTCGAGGACGTCGAGTTCACCGTGCAGACCAATCTGCGCGGCGGCCGCGTCGCGTACGTGCCCGAGGCGTGCTATGCCGACGAGCAGCCGACGACGGTGAGGCACATGTGGCGCCAGCTGAGGCGCTGGGCGACAGGGGGCTGGCAGGTCGTGCGCGGATATTCGGCGCTCTGGGTCCGCGAGCTTCTGCGGTCGCCGTCGCTGCGCCTGTTCGACAGCTTCTTCGCGGTGCTCACGGGCATCTCGGTGTCGTTCGCGGTCTTCGTCAACATCGCGGCGTTCGTGGTGCTCTGCTGCTGTGGGGCAGACGCCGCGGCAAGGCGGATACTCTTCGGAGCGTTCATGTTCGTCTTCGTCGCGAGCTGGCTGACTTCGCTCGCGGCCGTGGCGCTTTCCTCGCGGAGGCGCCGCCCGGGCGCGGGCCCGATAGCGACGTTCCCCCTGTTTTCGCTTGTCCTCTCGTCGTCTGTGATCAGTGCGCTGGTGCGCCCTGCGAGGAGATGGCTGCCAATACCGCACGGAGCAAGATGAAATCAAAGACGTTCGTTGATCAGGTTGAGATATTGGTCCGCTCTGGCAAGGGCGGCGACGGCGCCATGTCCATGCGACGCGAGGCGCTCGTGGAGTTCGGCGGCCCGGACGGCGGAGACGGCGGCCGCGGCGGCGACGTCGTTCTGAAGGCGTCCGAACACGTCAACTCGCTTTTGTCGCTGTACTACGACCCGAAGTGCTTCGCGCAGGACGGCGAGCCGGGCAAGGGACAGAAGATGTTCGGCAAGCGCGGCCGCGACCTTGTCGTGCCGGTTCCCCTTGGCACCGAGGCGTACGACGTGGACTCGGGGCTTCTCGTGGCGGACATCACCGAGCCTGGCCAGAAGGCGATTGTCGCAAAGGGCGGCGCCGGCGGCTACGGCAACGTGCATTTCAAAAGCGCCGTGAACCAGGCGCCGACGGAGCACACGCCTGGCGGGCCCGCCGAGGAGAGACGGCTCAGGCTTGAGCTGAAGACGATTGCGGACGCGGGGCTGGTGGGCTTCCCCAACGCGGGCAAGAGCTCGCTCCTCACCGCGCTGTCGTCCGCGACGCCCAAGATCGCCAACTATCCGTTCACGACGCTCAATCCCGTCGTCGGCACTGTGGTCTACGACGACTTTGCGAAGATCGCGGTGGCGGACGTTCCCGGGATCATCGAAGGCGCGGCGAAGGGCGTCGGACTGGGCCTTGCGTTTCTGCGGCATCTCGAAAGGTCGAAGGTGCTCGTCTATGTCATAGACATGGCCGGCACCGACAACCGCGAGCCATGGCGCGACTACGAGGTGCTCAAGAAGGAGGTCGACGAGTATTCCGCCGTCCTTGCGGAGCGGCCCTCGCTCGTCGTAGCGAACAAGATGGACGTGCCGGAGGCGAGGGAGAATCTCGAGCGGTTCGTGTCCGAGACCGGCGTCGAGCCGATCGCGATAACGTGCGTGCGGGGCGCCGAGGCGCCCGGGCTTTCCGCCGACGGCGGCCTCGACCGGTTTAGGGAGGCGCTTAGGGAGATAGTCAAGCCAAGAACGCGCTTCCACCACACGCACGCGCAGGCGCCGGACCTGAAGGACATGCCCGACACCACTGGCGACGAGGTGCCTGCCGAGGCGATCGAGCGCTTTGCGACTTTTCTCAAGCTTGAGAAGCCCAAGGCTAAGAGCCATCCGTCAAGAGGCAACATACATTGAGAACACTGAAGAGAAGAGGAGAACCCAAGAAATGAAAAAGTTCCTGAGCGCAAACGAGGCGGTTGCACACGCGGCGGCGCAGGCCGGATGCGTTGTCGCGTCCGCCTATCCCGGCACTCCGTCGACCGAGATACTGGAGAACGTGGCCAAGTTCAAGGACACTATCCGCTGCGAGTGGGCGGTCAACGAGAAGGTCGCTGTCGAGACCGCCGTCGGAGCGTCGATGGCCGGCGCGCGCGCCCTGACCGCGATGAAGCACGTGGGCCTCAACGTCGCGATGGATCCTCTCATGACGTTCACGTACGTCGGTCCGCTCGGCGGGTTCGTCCTCGTCTCCGCCGACGACCCTGGCATGCACTCGTCGCAGAACGAGCAGGACAACCGCAACCTCGCGAAGTTCGCGCGCGCGCTTCTTCTGGAGCCGTCCGACTCGCAGGAGGCCTACGACTTCACGCTTGCCGCGTTCGAGCTTTCGGAGAAGTTCAGCGTGCCAGTGATCCTGCGCCTCACGACGCGCACGAGCCACTCGGCCTCGCTGGTCGAGCTTGGCGACTTCAAGCCGGCCCCGCACCCGCTGATCCCGTACGTCAAGGACATCCGCCGCAACATCCCCGTGCCCGCGTTCTCGCCGACGCAGCGGCTTAACGCCCAGAAGCGCACGGAGGCGATGGAGAAGGAGTCCAACCGCTCGAAGTTCAACAGGGTCGTCAAGCCGCGCGGGCTGAAGGGGTCCGCGAAGCTCGGCATCGTCACGAGCGCCGTGGCCCACCAGTACGTCAAGGAGGTGTTCCCCGACTTCCCGATACTCAAGCTGGGCTGGACGAATCCTCTGCCCAGGGCCCTGGTTGCGAAGTTCGCGAAGTCCGTCGAGAGGCTGCTCGTCGTCGAGGAGCTTGACCCGTTCCTCGAGGATCAGATAAAGGCCATGGGAATCGAGGTCGTCCAGCACAAGACGGAGCTCAACATGCTCGAGCTCAACGCGGACCGTCTGCAGAACCTGCGCCACGAGATACTCGGCGACGTGCCGAAGGCGAAGGCGAAGAAGGTCCCCGAGGGCCTGCCCACGAGGCCGCCGGTCCTCTGCGCCGGCTGCGGGCACCGCGGCGTGTTCTATGCCCTGCACAAGCTCGGCGCCACGGTCACGGGCGACATCGGCTGCTACACGCTTGGCGCGTTTCCTCCGCTCAGCGCGATGGACTCGACGATCTGCATGGGCGCGTCGATCGGCAATGCGGCGGGCATGAAGAAGGCGGGGCTCAAGGGCCGCGTCTGCGCCGTCCTCGGCGACTCCACGTTCTTCCACTCCGGCATCACGGGAATACTCTCGGCGCTCTACAACGGAACGCCCGTGACGACGGTCGTCCTCGACAACCGCATCACCGCGATGACCGGCCATCAGGACAACCCCGGCACCGGCAAGACGCTTGCGGGCGACCCCGCGCCGGTCACGGAGATCTGCGACGTCGCGAAGGCCTGCGGATACAAGAACGTCGTCAAGGTCTCGGCGGACGACATCGCGGGGCTTGAGAAGACGCTTGGCCAGGCGATGGACTCGGGAGAGCCGTGGCTTGTCGTCGCGTACGCTCCGTGCCGCATCGCGGCTAAGCTGACCAAGGAGGGGCTGTGCGAGGTCGACGCCGACAAGTGCAAGGCCTGCGGCGCGTGCTTCGGCCTTGGCTGCCCTGCGATGACGCGCGGCAAGGAGGCGCGTCCCGGGCACTTCCAGATGAAGATCGACCCGAGCCTCTGCGCCGGCTGCAGCCAGTGCTCGCAGGTCTGCAAGTTCGGCGCGATAAGGCGCGTCCGCTGACGGAATGGGCCTTCTCGAGTTCATGATGCTCTTCTGCTTCGGCTTCTCGTGGCCGTTCTCGATCGCGAAGTCGCTGAAGTCGAAGTCCACAAAGGGCAAGAGCCTTGCGTTCATGCTGCTTGTCGAGGCCGGCTACGCGTTTGGCATAGCGCACAAGCTCGTCTACAGCAGGGACTGGGTCGTCTGGGCGTACGTGGCGCTGTTCTTCGTCGTGCTGACCGACATCGCGCTGTACTTGCGCAACAGACGGCTGGAACGCCAACACAAAACGGAGAAATGACAATGGCAGGAGAATACCAGTTTTCGCTTATCGACGTCACCAAGCAGCAGGGGACGAAGACTATACTCAAGGACGTTAACCTCTCGTTCTTCTACGGCGCGCACATCGGCGTGATCGGCGCGAACGGCGCCGGCAAGTCCTCTCTGCTCAAGATACTCGCAGGCCTCGACACAGAGCTGATGGGCACGGTGCAGGTCGCGAAGGGGACCAAGGTCGGCTATCTGCCGCAGGAGCCTGAGCTGGACGACTCCAAGACGGTGCTGGAGACCGTCATGGAGGGCGTCGCGGACGCGCAGGCGATGGTCACGCGGTACGAGGACCTCTGCTGCGAGCTCGACGACCCCAAGGCCGCGGCGGAGATGGAGCGCCTCCAGACGATCATCGACGCGAACGACTACTGGAACCTCGAGAACCTCGTGGAGCGCCGCATGGCTGACCTCTGCTGTCCCGACGGATCGAAGCAGGTCTCGGTTCTCTCCGGCGGCGAGCGCCGCCGCGTGGCCATTGCGCGGCTTCTGCTCTCCAACCCGGACGTTCTTCTGCTCGACGAGCCGACGAACCATCTCGACGCCGAGACGACGTTCAGGCTCGAGGCGTATCTCAAGGAGTTCAAGGGCACGCTGATTGTCGTCACGCACGATCGGTACTTCCTGAGCGACGTGACGGACTGGATACTTGAGCTCGACCACGGCATATGCTACCCCTACAAGGGCAACTACGAGGAGTGGCTCAAGCAGAAGGAGGCGATGCTTCAGCGCGAGGCCAAGGTCGAGAAGTCCCGCCAGAAGATGCTCGAGAACGAGCTCAAGTGGATACAGACGAATCCCTCCGGACGCCACGCCAAGGCGAAGGCCCGCGTCGAGCGCTACGAGGAGCTGCAGAAGCAGGAGGTCTCGACGCGCGAGGACGATCTCGTCATCCGCATTCCGCCGGGTCCGAGGCTTGGCAACCTCGTCGTGCGCGCGGAGCACGTCAAGATGGCCTTTGGCGACCAGGTTCTCTACAACGACCTCAACTTCGACCTTCCGCGCGGCGGCATCGTCGGCGTGATCGGCGCGAACGGCGCGGGGAAGACCACGCTCTTCAAGCTGATCACCGGTCAGCTCCAGCCCGTCGAAGGCAAGTTCACGGTCGGAGACACCGTGAAGCTGAGCTACGTGGACCAGACGAGAAGCGAGCTCAAGCCCGACGAAACGGTCTACGAGGCCATAACCGGCGGCGGCGAGTTCGTGAAGCTCGCGGGGCAGACCATGATGAACGGCAGAGCGTACTGCTCCAGGTTCAACTTCCGCGGTCCGGAACAGCAGAAGAAGGTCGGCGTCCTTTCCGGCGGCGAGCGCAACCGCGTCCATCTCGCGAAGCTCCTAACTTCCGGCGGCAACCTCCTTCTGCTTGACGAGCCCACGAACGACCTCGACGTCGCGACGCTGCGCTCTCTCGAAGAGGGCCTTCAGGACTTCGGCGGCTGCGTGATGGTCGTCTCGCACGACCGTTGGTTCCTTGACCGCATCGCGACGCACATCCTCGCCTTCGAGGGCAAGGGCAGGACGACGTGGTTCGAGGGGTCGTACTCCGAATACCACGAGGCGCTTGCAAGGCGTCGCTAGGCGATGCGCGAGGTCCGTGCGGTACATCTCAGCTTCGACTTCGAGGAGTGCGACCTTCCGCGCGAAGGCGGCGTCGACTATCCGGTTTCGCGCGGGATGGAGGTCTCCGCCGAGGGCGCGCGCACGATTCTCGACGTGCTCCGCGGCCATGGCGTAAGGGCGACGTTCTTCTGCACGCTGACGTTTGCGGAGCGCGCGCCCGACGTCATGAAGCGGATCGTTGCGGAGGGCCACGAGGTCGCCGCGCACGGAGTGGATCATTTCCAGCCCCGCCCCGACGACCCGCAGCGCTGCAGGGAGGGGCTCATGAGGCTGACTGGAGCGGAGGTTGCGGGCTACAGGCAGCCGAGGATGGCGAAGACCGACCCGGCAGCGCTTGCCGCGGCCGGCTATCGCTACGACGCGTCGCTCAACCCCGCGTTCGTGCCGGGGCGCTACATGCATTTAGCCGCGCCGAAGACGCCTTTCCGCGAGGGCGGGCTGCTGCGCATACCCGCGTCGGTGACGCCTGTTCTGCGCATACCGCTCTTCTGGCTGTCCCTCCATCTGATGCCCGAGGCGGTGTACTTCGCCCTTGCCAGAAGGTCGCTTGAAAGCCACGGGCTGTTCGTGACTTACTTCCATCCATGGGAGTTCTCCCGCACGTTCGCCGCCGAAGCCGCGGGCATGCGCGTGTCGCCGCTGATCAGGAGGAACCTCGGCGAGCCGATGGCGGGCCGCCTGGACCGTCTGGTCTCCAGGCTGAAGGAGGTTCCTTTCGCGGAGTTCCTGCCCTTGACTTACCAGACCGAGCTTTGATATACTACGCGCAATTCGCCCATGGTGGGCGGGTTGAAGCGAATGATTTCCGGTATCCATCCGGGGACAAAGCGGATTGACAAACATCAAGTCAAAGGAGAAAACAAAATGGAAATGCCTACGTCCGCCCTCACGGGCATCACGCTCAAGGACCTTTTTGACGCCGGTCTTCACTTCGGCCACCAGACCAAGAGGTGGAATCCGAAGATGAAGGGCTATATTTTCGACAAGCGCAACGGCATCCACATCATAGACCTCGCCCAGACAGTCGAGCTTCTCGACGACGCGGCGGCCTTCGTGCGCGACACGATCCTCTCCGGCCGCAAGATTCTCTTCGTCGCGACGAAGAAGCAGGTCGCCGAGATGGTCAAGGAGACTGCGGTTTCGATCGACCAGTTCTACGTGACCGAGCGCTGGCTCGGCGGCACCCTCACCAACGCGAAGACGATCCGCTCGTCCGTGAAGAGGATGCGCCAGCTTCAGGCTACGGCCAAGGCCAACGGCGGCGAGCTCTCCGAGCACAAGCAGGAGAACTCGATGCTCCGCCGCGAGCTCGCCAAGCTCGAGAAGAACCTCACGGGCGTCGCCGACATGGTCGACCAGCCCGGCGCCGTCGTCATCATCGACTGCGTCAAGGAGGCCAACGCCGTCAAGGAGGCTACCCGCCTCGGCATTCCCGTCGTCGGCATCGTCGACACCAACGCCGATCCCGAGCCGATCGACTACGTGATCCCCGGCAACGACGACTCCGTGCGCGGCGTCGAGCTGATTCTCGGCGGTCTCAAGAAGGTCATCGAGGCGGCCAACCAGGAGTACAGCGCCAAGGCTGCGGAGGAGAACCGCAAGCGCGAGGCCGAGCGTGCGCAGCGCGACGCCACCGAGAAGGCCGCGCGCGCCGAGCGCAAGGCGAAGGCGTCGGCTTCGAAGCCCCGCACGGGCGCGGCCGCTCCGTCCAAG
>JAEEZC010000265.1 GCA_016288465.1 Verrucomicrobiota bacterium
GAATACGCGAAACCAGACGTCGGCAACCGCCTTGAGTTCACCAACGACGCCGCTATCAGCTATGTCGCCAGCAATCACCACCGCATCCGCGCCGCAGTCGCGAAACCATGTGAACGCCTTTTCCAGAGTATCTGTTTCATAGCCCGTCGCAAAGGACCGGCCTCCCTTGGCCAGACGCACGTGCACGTCACTTACGACTCCAAAGCGAAGTCGCGGCCTGTCGCCAAGAACACCAAATGGGTTGAGCATCCCATTGCACCCCGCAAATGCTCCGACAGAAAGAATGCCACCTACAAATCCACGACGAGTTACGTCAGAAACCTTTGGACCGAAATTTATATCACGTTCATACTTCATAACTGCGAAGCCTCCTCTGGCACACGGAACGATACACTTACAACAAGAGGGATATCCCCGCACGTCGCCGTCACTACCGGGAGACTCATGCAAACAGCCAACATTCCTATCATGGCAATCATCCTTTCCATTTGGTGATCGCCCCCTGATTTTCGCAGAGGCGGCGCACAGCGGCAAAATCGATGCGCCTCACGTCTCCACCCAGGCTAAACGTGGCGGACGTGCCTACCGCCTGGCCCATGGCCATGCACTGCGCCTGTACGCGCATCGACGCAAACGCGGCAGGCTCAGCCGCAACAAGTCCACCGGCGGCGAGGAGATTCGGACATTTCGCGGATATGAGCGAGGAAAGCGGAATCACGCCGGGATGTTGAAGGAATGTGAGGCTCTGTCCGGTTGAACCGGCAATATGCCTGTCCATCGGATGCGCAGCAAGCGCGATTGCGTCAGGCACATCCTCGCCGGACGCGAACTCCGCCGCCGTCACACGGTGAAGAGCCGTCAGCTCACGGCATTCGCGGAAACCGCTTGTCGCAGCGGTCTGCGCAAGCCAGGCGTTGCGAAACGCGGGATCCGCCTTGCGCACCACGTCAACGATGACCGGAATATCGCGGCGCATCCGCTCCGTAGCCTCGGCGATCTGCAAAGGATCGGTAACGTCCGCCGCTTCTGCGCGCGTTGCGTTCACGCTTACGAATCCGGAACGGAACGTGCTGCCCCACACCATCCACGGCCCGCCAAACGACTGGAGGCGCCCCGCCGCCACCGCCTCATTGAGCGCGGCACGCAGGACCGGATTGGCGGAACGCTCGTTGTCGTTTCGGACGAGTACGTGCGCCTTCTCCGTATCGACGCCACCCAAGAGAAAACAAAGCGACAGCGGTTGCGCCTTGCCCTTCTCGGAGCGAAATCCGCCAAAATTGTGATGGCCGACAATCGCGCCGGACGCCGTGCAGTCGATGAAACGATTCGCCTCAAGCCGCGTGAGGAACCCCGCCGTCGAAAGTGTCACGGCCCGAATCGAGCCGTCCGCCGCAAGCTCCGGCGCACCACACACCTGCGTCTGCCAGAGACACCTAACGCCAGCCTCTTCAAGCATCTCCCGCGCGACGCGGCGGTAAACCTCCGCCTCGAACGGCACATTGCCTTTGGGCAGGTCGGTTATTGCGCCACCCTGGGCGGCCAAACGTTCGACGAACTCCCACGCGATGCCACCCACGACGCGTCTGCCGCCGAAATTGAACTTCGAGATGGGGCCGACGAGTCCGGCGGTCGCCATGCCACCAGGGAAGCCAAACGATTCGGCGAGCGTCACATTCGCACCGTTGCGTGCCGCTGCAATCGCCGCGCATATCCCTGCTGGGCCGCCGCCGACGACAAGTACGTCCGTCTTGAGTCGCGACTTTGCACAGTGGTCGTCTGCGCCCGCGGCCACGCCAGCGGAAGCCGCGCCGTCGAGCATCGCCACTATGGCTCCTGCTCCTTTTATAAAATCACGCCTGTTTGCCTTCATGTCGCATCACCATGTCACAATTTACAACACAGTCATAATTCATAACCGCGAAGCCTCCTCTGGCACACGGAACGATACGCTTACAACAAGGCTATTTTTCTTCACGACGCCCCCATGCTTATTTATCGCACCACAGCGGGTCGCAAGTCAACATCGCCAGGACGAATGCGAAAGCGGACGTTCCTCATATTGAAGTTGTCAGCCTTTTCAACCCAAAGCCCGTATGATGGCAAGACATGCCCGAACATTGTGACACACGGATATTCGCCCGCGACGTCCGGCACTGGCGTCGACATCGCCTCACGAGACTTGGCCTCTCCCGCGCCTCGGCAGATGATATCTATGTTCTCTAGCGTCACATTGACCGCCCTGCATCCATCGACACCGGAAACGCTGGACGCAATATCGCTCGCGGCAACGCCTCGGACATTTCGAATAACTATGTCGCGGAGAATGCGCCTGTCGCTTGGCGGAATGCCGCAGTCGCGCTCAGTCCTAGTTCCGCCGCGCACGAATATGGGCACCATGCAGCCGTAGATGTCTATGTTGTCAAACGACACGCGCTCGACCGTTCCGCCGTCAACGCACTCGACGGCTATTCCTCCAAGCCCGACGCCCGCGGGGAATTCGTAGTAGGCAGCACGTCCCGACCAGAACGGCTTGCCTCTGTTCGGGCTGCCCTCACGCAGGTCAAAGAACTCGTCCCTTGCCGGCGGAAGGACCTTAACGTTCTCAAAGCGGACGTCGGACATAACTCCATGCGAGGCAGTGCCAAGCTTCAGCGCATAGCAATGGCTTCGCGCAATGGAATTACGCACTACAACGTTTGTGACTGCAAAATGCGGATTGTTAGACTTTAGGACAAACGCATCATCCGACGCATCGACATCACAGTTCTCAAAGAGCGCATTCGACGCCTCTATGTCAAATCCGTCGTTGTTCGCGTTGGCGTGATTGTCTATCCTGACGCCACGTGCGACAACGCCGTCGCAGCATTTAAGAACAATGCCCCAGCATCCGACATCCCGCAGAAGAAAGTCGTTCATTCGAACATCCTTGCATTCCGAGAACAATATGCCGCGCGCACGCAGGCCTTCTTGGTTGCCTCGAAAGCTTTCTGGTTGCGGCCATGACCTGCCGTTGCCGAATATCTCGCCCTCTCCCGTTATGGCTACGTTCGTTACGTTGATTCCCATGACAATGGCGCTCCAGGCTCCTTCGGAGTACGGAAGCTCCACAAGCCGATAGTTCTCCAGTCCGACAACGCCCTCAAGAACCGCACCCTTTTCAAGGTGCAGTTCCACGTTGCTGCGCATTTCCAGTCCGCCGACGCGGTGACGACCCGCAGGAACCGTCACCCGTCCTCCGCCCGCCTTTGCCGCGTCGTCTATGGCCGCCTGCCACCTGTCTGTTTCAAGTTCCTCCGCCGAAAGCTCGGAGAAGCACAGACACGCGGCCGCGACAAGGCATCGTCTCATTGCAAACATCCCCTTGCGACTACGGCAGATACACGCCGTCGGACTTGAGCGCGGCAACTAGCGCGGCGACATCAAGGTCTTTCGGGGCGATGCCCGCCTTAACGGACATCGCCGCAGCCGTTCCTGCCGCCTGTCCCATCGCGAAACACGGCGGCATTACGCGGATCGCGGCCATGACCGGCCTTTCGGCGGAGGCGCAGCGCCCGGCGACAAGCAGATTGTCGATTCCCTTCGGCAGCAGGGAGCGGTACGGAATGAAATACGGATCGTCCGTCTTGCGCGTAACGTACTCCACCCTCCCCTTGCGGTGGATGTCCATGTGGTTCGCGCAGCAGAACACGGAATCGGGGAACCGCACGGAACTCTTCACGTCCTCCACCGTAAGCGTGTATTCGCCGACGATGCGGCGCGACTCGCGGACGCCGAGATTGTCTGCCGACACCGCCAGTTCGCAGTTTTCGCATCCCTTTACGTACTTGCGCAGAAAGGCCACGATTATCCTTGCTTGTTCGCGTCCCGTTATTTCCGCTTCCGTGACCTGCTTCGGGTCTGTGCCGTCAACGTCTTCGCTCTGCCCCATGTTGACAATCCATGTGCCGTCCAGACCTTCGTAAACCTCGACCTTGTTGCGCCATATCGGGAACTCCCCGGCGTCATGAGCGGCTTTTATCTCATCAACGTAAAAGCGCGACTTATCGTCCTTGCTGGCACGGCACTCGGCGTCGTGCGCGTCCATCTTCGCCTTGTCCACGCCGCGGATGCGGAAGAAGAGCGAACTTGCCTGTACGTCGCCCTTCCCGTCCCCGTACACCGTCGGCACCCCGGCCGAGAACGCCACGTCGCCGTCGCCCGTGCAGTCGATGTAGTTCTTCGCGACGACCTTCCAGATTCCGCCTTTCGTCGCCAGGTAGGCGGCGGAGATTCGCCCGTCCACTGTTTCTGCCTTGACAAACAGCGCATGATAGATAAGTTCAACTCCCGCCCCGCGGCATGTGGTCTCGGCAATGGACTTGAACGTCTCGGGATCGAACGTCGTCATGCCGTAGTGTCCTCCTGCGCGGTAGGACGAGAAACTTCCGATCTTCGCCTTTGACGGATGTATTGCGCCGCCCTTCGCCTCCATTGCCCGCACGAATTCGTCGAAGAAACCACGGATAAGCTGCGTCTCGCCCTTCGGCGTGGTGGCCGTCATGAACGGCCCGACAAGGCCTGCTGTCGCCATGCCGCCGAGGTAGCCGTTGCGCTCGACGAGAATCGTTTTCGCGCCATGCCGCGCCGCGCATACGGCGGCCGAAAACCCGGACGGGCCTCCTCCCACGACAAGAACGTCGCATCTCATCTCGCGAGTCACGTCAAGCGAAACAGTCTCGCCCGCCGCACACGGGAGCATCGCACGCGCCGCAACGGCGACAACAGCAAACATCCGAACTCCACCCATCGCACCTCCCTATCAGCGAACGATCATTATAATGCCAGGATTTTGCATCGTCACATGCACGGAGACAGGAGCCCCTTCCGTCGAGAATCCGAATACGCTGTAAACAGGAGTGACCGCGTATGCATGAATGCCTCCGCCGCGCATCCATTCGACTTCCAGCTCGCCGTCTTCACCGCCAGGAATCGGCTCGCCGTCACGCGTCCACTTGTACGATGTAGCACCGACCGCCTTCGCGACAAGCAGCCTCGCCCCTGAATTCGTTCCAATGCTGAATCCACGAGGAGTCTCGATCCATTCCTCCACGCCGTTGTATCCGCGTCCGCCGACGGAAAGCGCCACCGAGGTCGTGGACGTGTAGGCCTTCCCCTCCACGAGATCGTAAAGGCAACCCACTCCGTTCGTAACGCAAGGCACGAAGTCGCGCACCATCGTCCCATCGTCCCAGATTGTGAAGCGGTAGAGACGGATTCGCGCAAAGTTCTTATCGGCAGTGAAGTTTGAGCCTATCTTGACGGTACCGGAACATTCCTTGTCGTGGAAATTGGCCGTATTGCCCATGACGGAATCGCCGTTGTATGTGCCAGACACGGTGGCGCTGGGCGTCATGCGCACCTGATCGTTCAGAGCGTCTATCGTGAAAAGCCTCCGTTGGTGATCCACACCAACAGATGTACTCGTATTAACCACATTCATGCTGTAGTTCCACGCATAGGTTCCGTTGTTGCCGCTATCCTTGTTCACGAAAATGCGGCCTACGATGTCCGCGTTGTCGGAATTTCCCGTTTCAAAGACATACTGCTGTCTTTTGCTGCTGTCATTGTTGTCCTGCTTGTTGTTGGCGTTGGCAAAAGAAAAGTCGACGACAAACTTCGACTTGCCGTTCGCCTTGTAGCCCGTGTCGATGGACTGCGCACCATTGAAGAACGCGAAGGCGTCATAGTCGCGCACTGACGACACCTCGACATTTCCGCCTGCAGTAGGGACGCCGTCTTTGCTGTAACCAGAGTTTGTCCACGAGAACTTAAGAAACGAACTCCCGCTCACAAGACCAGGCGC
>JAEEZC010000266.1 GCA_016288465.1 Verrucomicrobiota bacterium
CTTCCGGCGCCGCGGCGCGGAACTTGTCCATGACCTCGAACGCGTCCTCCTGGCAGTAGAAGTAGCAGCTTTGGAAACGGGCGCCGCCGCCCGCCTCGAACCAGCGCACTCCTGCCGCGTACGCCTCTTCGACGCAGGGGAGGAAATCCTTGGAGAGAACGCGCGCCCCGATGACGGACTGGAAGCCGTCGCGGAACGCCGTAAGCATGAACTTGACGTTTTTCTTTGCCATTGTCGTTAACCTTTCAAAATTTTCCTCAGCCCTGCAGCGCGACCGCGATCGCAAGCGCCACGTTCTCGTCGTCGGACCCTGACTGCGCCGCCGCCGGCTTCTTCTTGGGGGCGCTCTGCGGCAGGATCGAGTCGAACCGCGATATGCCCTTCATCGAGAACTTCGTCACGACGATCAGCGCCGAGAGGAAGCAGTAAACAATGCCCATGCCCGCAAGCATGAGTACTAGTCCCTGGTAGATAATGTCCATTTTTGCCTTTCTTAAAGCGTGTCGCGCCCGAGCGAGTCGACGAACGAGAGCTTCAGGGTGTCGAAGTCGATCTTCCTGTAGTAGCAGTTCCTGGGCGCGCCCGCCTTGTCCTTCGTGTGGCAGATGCCGCCGCGGCAGGGCCTGACGACGTATAGAAGCGAGTTCTGCTCGCAGTTGACGTACGCCTCGAGAAGGTCGAACGTCTCGCCGCTCGTCTCGCCCTTGAACCAGAGCTTGTTGCGGCTCGTCGACCAGAGGATGAGCTTCCTCTTCGCGAAGCTCTCCCTCATCGCGAACTCGTTCGTGTACGCGACGAGGATGACCTCCTTCGTGTCCGCATTCTGCACTGCGACGGGAATCACGCCCGGATCGTGTTCCGCAGCACCCGCCGCGCGCGTCTCTCGAACCTGGTTCCCGACTTTCTCGAGCTTGGCGAAATCAAGCGTCAGCTCGGACGATTCCTCTAACTGCCCCATGACGGCTCCTCAAAAGTGAAAGTTGACATATTATACCAAAATCAGACGGGGAATTGTTGCCCGAATTTCCCCTTTCGCGTCACTCGAAGCGAATCGACGCCGAACGGCCGTGGCCGTCGAGCCCCTCGACCCCAGCGAACGCCTCTATCGTCGGCAGCGTCTCCACGAGGTCCGCTTTCGTGAACGCGACGAAGCTGTGCCTGCGGCGGAAGTCGTCCGGCGTGAGCCCGCTGAACATGTTCGCCGCGCCGCCGGTAGGCAGCACGTGCGAGGGCCCAGCCACGAAGTCGCCCGCCGATTCGGGCGTCCAGGGGCCAACGAACACCGCGCCCGCCGAGCGCACGCCCCTCATCGCCTTCATGGCGTCGCGGGTCATGATCTCGAAGTGCTCAGGCGCGAACCTGTTCACCGCCTCAAGCCCCTCGGCCACGTCCTTCGCGACCACGATCAGCACGCCGCCGCGGTCGATGACGCGCTTCACGAGGGCCTTGCGCGAAAGGGTCTCCGTCTGCCGGAGCATCTCGTCGCGCACCTTCTCGGCGAACTTCTCCGAAGTGCAGACGCAAAGCGACTTCTCCAGCCCCGACCCGTGCTCGGCCTGCGACAGAAGGTCCGCCGCGACCCAGCGCGCGTCGACCGACCCGTCCGCAAGCACCGCGATCTCGCTCGGCCCCGCGACCTGGTCGATCGCGACGTAGCCGTACACCTGGCGCTTCGCCGCCGTCACGAACGCGTTGCCCGGGCCTGCGATCTTCTGGACCTTCCGGCACGTCTTCGTGCCGAACGCCATCATTCCGATCGCCTGTATGCCGCCGACCCTGTAGACTTCCGTCGCCCCGGCGAGCTTCAGCGCGTAGAGCAGGACCGGGTTCACCTCGCCCGTCTTCCCCGCAGGCGTGCAGGCCACGATCTCCTTCACTCCGGCCGCCTTCGCGAGAGTCACCGTCATCACCGACGTCGACGCAAGAGGCGCCGTGCCGCCCGGTACGTACACGCCCACGCGGTCCATCGGAGAGAAGAACTCGCCCGCGGTTCCGCCGCGCGGAGTCTTCATCGACCACGGCCTGCGCAGCGAAGCCTTCGAGAACGCAAGGACGCGCCTGTGCGCGTCCTTCACCGCCCGCTTGAGCGCCGCCGGCACTCCCTCGCCCGAGCATGCGTCCAGGCTGACCCTGAGGTCCTTCGCGCTTTTCGCCCTGAAGCCGTCGAACTTCTCGACAAGCTCCAGAACCGCCGCGTCGCCCCGCGCCCTTATCTCGCCCAGAGCCGCGTACGCCGCCTTCTCGGCCTCCTCCGGAAACGCCGGCCGCGCGTTGAACTTCTCGACGAGGCCGTCCCCGCACCTGACTATCTTTATCATTGTCCGCCTCGGCCTACTTGCGCCCGTTCGAAATCATGCACTTGACCCGCGCCGTCGCCGCCAGCTCGCCGTCGACGTACCCCTCGACTTCGTATATGCCGAGCGGGACGCGCTCCTTGACGATCCTCGCGACCGTGACGAGCTTGTCGCCCGGGCGCACGGGACGCCTGAACCTCGCCGCCTCGATCGCCGCGAACGCGAACGCCGCAGTCGGCCCAAGCACTCCGCGCGCCACGACCGCCGCGCCCGCGACCTGGCTCATCGCCTCGACGAGCACCACCCCGGGCACCACCGGAAAGTCGGGGAAGTGCCCCTTGAAGAACTCGTTCTTCTCGAACGTGAACGTGTATTCGCCCAGCGCGCCCGTCTCGTCAGCCGAGATGAGCTTGTCCACGAAGAGGAAGGGCGCGCGATGGGGCAGCAGCGACTCGCCGCTCTTGTCGAACTTCAGCTTGAAATCCGGGTATTCCATGGTCAGACCGCCTTCTTTAGTACCAGTATGCCGTTGTGGCCGCCGAAGCCGAGCGAGCTCGACATCGCAACGCGTATGTCGCGGGCGACGCCGACGTTCGGCGTGTAGTTGAGGTCCAGCGGAACCTCCCCCTTCGACGCGTCCACCTCGAGGTCGGGCTCGTCGTAGTTGATCGTCGGCGGGACGAAGCCCTCCTTGATCGCGAGCGCGGTGATCGCCGCCTCGATCGCGCCCGTCGCGCCGAGGCAGTGGCCGTGCATCGGCTTGGTGGACGAGATGTTGATCTTCTTCGCGCCCTCCTCGCCGAAGACCGTCTTGAACGCCTTGGTCTCCATCTGGTCGTTGAGGTGCGTCGAGGTGCCGTGGGCGTTGATGTAGTCGACGGTCGACTTGTCCTCGACCCCCGCGTCCTTCAGGGCGATCTCGATCGCCTTCACCGCGCCGACGCCGCTGGGATCGGGCGCGGTGATGTGGTATGCGTCGCACGTCGCGCCGTAGCCCGCAAGCTCCGCGTAGGCCCTGGCGCCGCGCGCCCTGGCGTGCTCTTCGCTCTCGAGTATGAGAATCGCCGCGCCTTCGCCCATCACGAAGCCGTCGCGGCCCTTGGTGAACGGACGGCACGACTTCTCGGGCGTGTCGTTGTAGTGCGTCGAAAGGGCCTTCTCCTTCATGAACCCGCCGACCGTGAACTCCATGACAACGGCCTCGCTGCCGCCCGCGATCACCACGTCCGCGCGGCCCGCGCGAATCATGTCCAGCGCAAAGCCGAGCGCGTCGGTCGACGAGGCGCACGCCGTCGTCACGACCTGGCACGGACCCTTGGCGCCTAGCGCGATCGCGATGTTGCCGGGCGCCTCGTTCGTTATGAGCTCTGGTATCGCAAGAGGCGAGAGACGGTCGGGGCCGCGCTCGAACAGCGTCTTGAACGCGTCGCTGGTCACGTCCAGGCCGCCGATGCCGACGCCCAGC
>JAEEZC010000267.1 GCA_016288465.1 Verrucomicrobiota bacterium
GGCGGACGTGGCCGCGGGCGCGGTGAAGGTGCAGACGGCGGACGGCTCTGCGCTTGCGGACCTTGAGCAGACTGCGGGCGCCATAAAGGCCGACAGCGTCGAGGCGAAGAGCTTCACGCAGACCGGCGGGTCGGTGGAAGCGGGGCTCATTACGGTGAGCGGCGGCGACGTCACGCAGACTGCGGGAAGCGTGGCGACGGACAAGCTTGTGCTGAGCGGAGCGGGCGAAGTGTCGCTCGCGACAGGGGACGAGAAGGGGAATGCGATCGCAAAGGTGTCCGGCTCGGCTACGGGCCTCGTGCTCGTGAACGCGGCGGATGTGGAGGTCGAAGGCTTCAACACCGCGGGCGACGCGACGATCTCGGTCGGCGCCGGCAATGCGGTCTCCTTCACAGGCGACAACTCCGCAAAGACGCTTGAGGTGAAAAACGGCGGCGTGACGCAGACAGGCGGCACTGTCGCGGCGACGGACCTTGTTCTGACCGACGCGGGCGCAGTGGCGATGGACTTTACAGGCGGCAACGTGATAACGACTGTGTCCGGCGCGGCGAAGAGCGTTTCGGTCACGAGCGCAGGGCTGGAGGTTGGCGACCTTTCGGTGGAAGAAACACTTGCGCTTGGAGCCGACTCAAAGCTGTCCGGCACTGTCGGAGCCGGCGCGATCGACGCGGGAGGCAACACGATTTCGGTCGACGGAGGGAATGTGGCGGTGTCAGGAAGCATTGCCGCCGGCAAGCTCGACGTCAGCAGCGGCTCTGTCTCCGCATCGGGCGTTGCGGGCGACGTGGACATCTCCGGCGGCGCGCTTGACGCAGGTACGATCGACGGCGCTTTGAGCTACTCGGGCGGAGCGCTCAGCGTAGGAGAAACGTCGGGCGACTTCTCGATGAACGCCGAGGGCGGTTCCGCGAGCTTTGGAAAGGTCAACGGAAGCCTTGACGTGGTGAAAGGCACCGTGACAGGCAGGAACGGCTCGCTTGAGGTAGCGGGGACTACAACGCAGAGCGGCGGCGTCATCGGGTCCGCCTCTGACGTGGTCACTCTTGGCGGCGCACTTTCGCAGACTGGCGGAGAGATTGTCGCGTCGAAGCTTGCGCTGAACGCCGATTCAGTCGTCAAGGGGACAGTCAACGCGGCGAAGATCGAGAGCGCCGAGGGCAAGGCGCTCGTCGTGGACGGCGGGGTCGTGACGGCGACGGAAATCGGCGGAGGGTCGCTGGATGTGGTGGCGGGCTCGGTTGCGGCGGATTCCGTCAGCGGCGACGTCAGCCTCTCCGGCGGCACGCTTGAGACCGGCGCGATCGGAGGCGATCTGCTGTTCAACGGCACGGGCGCGCTGGTTGCGAAGGACGACTCACTGACCGTTGCAGGCGTGACCGAGCAGACGACGGGGACTCTCGGCGACGGCAATGACGCGTTGTCTCTAAACGGAGGGCTCCAGCAGACGGGCGGTACCGTCAACGCCGAGACGCTGACGCTGGGCGAAGACTCCGTTGTCATGGGTGCAGTGAACGCAACGAAGGTCGAGAGCGCGGCGGACAAGGCGCTCGTAGTGGACGGCGCAGTCGTGACGGCGACGGAAATCGGCGGAGGATCGCTGGATGTGGTGGCGGGCTCGGTGTCCGCAACGACAGTCTCGGGCGACCTTGTCCAGAGAGGAGGCGCGACGACGGCGGATTCCGTCGGCGGCGATGTCGTGCTGATGAACGGAACTCTCGAGACAGGCGCGGTCGGAGGGAAGCTGATGTTCGACGGCACGGGCACGCTTGTTGCGAAGGACGACTCGCTGACAGTTGCGGGCAGGACTGTGCAGGCGACGGGAACGCTCGGCGACGGCGATGACTCGCTCTCCTTCAACGGCGGCATTGACCAGGCAGGCGGGGCGATCGACGCGGAGACGCTGACGCTGGGCGAAGATTCCGTCGTCATGGGCGCCGTGAACGCGACGAAGATCGAGAGCGCGGCAGGCAAGACGCTCGTCGTGGACGGGGCAGTCGTGACGGCGACGGAAATCGGCGGAGGGGCGCTGGCTGTGGATGCGGGCTCGGTGACTGCGACGACGGTCTCGGGCGATCTTGTCCAGAGAGGAGGCGCGACGACGGCGGATTCCGTAGGCGGCGATGTGACGCTGATGGACGGAACTCTTGAGACCGGTGCGATCGGAGGGGACCTTAAATTCGACGGCACGGGCACGCTGGTTGCGAAGAACGACTCGCTGACTGTTGCGGGCGTGACCGAGCAGACGACGGGAACGCTCGGCGACGGCGATGACGCGCTCTCCTTTGACGGCGGACTCAGCCAGACCGGCGGCACAATCGACGCGGGGAAGGTGACTCTCGGCGGCGATTCGTCTCAGTCCGAGGGCGCAGTCGTGAAGACGGGCGACCTCGTCCTTGACGCGGCCGGGAAGAATGTCTCGCTGGAGTCGTCGGCGAACGAGATCACCGGCGTGTCCGGGAATGCGGGCAACGCGAATGTCGCGACCTCGACTTCGCTCAGCGCGCATGATTTGACGGCTGACAGCGCGGCGCTTGCCGCGCAGGGCGACATGTCCGTAGCAGGCGTCAAGTCGTCCGGCACGGTGTCGCTCAAGTCGTCGGAGGGATCGGTGCAGGGCTCGGGCACTCCGGCCGTAGAGGCTGCTGACCTCGTGATAGAGTCGAAAGGCTCGGTCGGCTCGTCCGGCGTGGCGTTCAAGACCGATGTCGCCTCCGTCTCCGCCAAGTCGGCCGACGGCGGCGTGTACCTGCAGAATGACGGCGACGTGTCCGTAAAGGGAGTCTCCGCGTCCGGCGACGCGTCGGTTGCGGCGTCCGGCGACATCGCCGTCGCCGGAGTCGTAGCGGCCGGTGGCAATGCGAAGCTCGGCGCCTCCGGCGATGTCGAATTCGAAAGCGGCGCCGTTCGCGGCCGTTCGGTGGCGGTCTCGGCAGGCGGGGACATCCTGCAGATGGACGGCGATGTGCGGACTTCGGGCGGGACGGTGGCTTCGGACGGAGTGCGGTCCGCGGTCGTCTCGAGCGGCTATGCGACGATGTCGGCGGGCGGGTCCATAGGCGTGGCCGATCCGGGCTCCTACTCCTATGTCGGAGTGGACGCGGCCGAGGTGACCGCGAATGCGGGCGGCGACGCTGCGATTGCGGGCGGAGCCGGCCGTGACCTTTCGATTGGCGCCGGCGGAATCACTGCGGGCGGCGATGTCGCGATCTACTCGACGGGCACGGTCGTTCCCGGCGGACCCGTGACCGCGAACGGCGACGTCACCGTCGCCTCGCGCGACTATCGCGGCGGAGGCGTGAATGTGGGCGCGGGCGGCGCGCTGGCGTCGTACAACCTGGCTGGCGGGGCGAATCCGCTCATAGCCGTCTTCAACACGGTGGGAGGCAGTCCCGAGCCGAAGGTCATGAACCTGCCCAACCGCGCGCTGGTGATGCTTGACGGCAGAGTCGCGGGCGGCGACCTGCAGACGATCAACAGGCTTGCGTCTGTCGAGGCGTTCCCGGTGCAGACGCCCGAGCTGAAGAGCGAGCAGGGAGTGTTCGGCAACCCGACGTTCCTGCATGACGAGCTGGACGTCGCGAACCCGCTGGCCGTCGGCGCGATAGACTACATCCTCCAGGAGATACCGCGGCAGACGTTCTCCAGCGACTTCCCTGCCGAGGTCGACCAGCATCTGCTTGCGAACGGGCTGAGTCCGACGACATCGTACTGGTTCGGGCAGACGCAGCCTGCGGAAGGCGAGTCCGACGACGAGGAGGAGCTGTAGGGGCATGGGTGCGTTCGCACATCTGAGGTGCGCGGCCGCGACCGACGTCGGCCGGCGGCGCAGAAACAACGAGGACTCGTTCGGGATCTTTCCCGAGGCCGGCGTCTTCTGCGTGGCCGACGGAATGGGCGGCGGAGACGACGGCGAAGTCGCTTCTGCGGCCACGGTGCGCGCCATAGAGACGTTCGTCGCCTGCCGTCCCCAGCCGCAGAATGCGGGCTATCCGGCCGCAAGGTACGCAGACGGGCTGACGATGGCGCTTTGCGGCGCGTCGGAGTGGATATTCGAAAGGGCGCAGGAGCGGCATCTGAAGGGCTGCGGCTCGACATTCGTCGGCGTCTGCTTCGACCCGACGAAGCCTGGCGAGGCGCTTGCGCTGCACGCCGGCGACAGCCGGCTCTACCGCATACGAGGCAGGTCCATCCAGCGCATCACCCGAGACCATTCCGCCGCCGAGCTGATAGGCGCGAAGAACGAGGACGAGATAAATCCGATGTTCAGGGGAATGATTCTCCGCGCGGTCGGCGTGCAGCCGGTAGTGGACGTCGAGCGCACGGCAGTGCAGATAAGGGCCGGAGACAGGCTGCTCGTATGCAGCGACGGGCTTTACCGTATGGTTCCCGAGAAGGGCGTGGTCTCGATAGTCCGCGGTTCGTCGTCGCCAGGCGACGCGGTGAAGGCGCTGATAGCCGCGGCAAACGAGGCCGGCGGCGTCGAC
>JAEEZC010000268.1 GCA_016288465.1 Verrucomicrobiota bacterium
AGGCCCTTCGCTCCGCGGTCATTACACCGCTTCAACGCTACTATGACCTCGTCCGACTCCTGCGGACGCTTTCGCGCCGCACGTCTCCCACGTTCCCGATGCAACTTTCCAGACGCTCTCGGCCTCGCTTTCGCTTCGGCTTGGCTCGCTCAAATCGCGAGCCCCGCTTGCGCGGCGGTTACACCCCTCTATGCCCCGCCATGCTTTCCGCGCCGCAAATCGAATCCGGCGCTTCTTTTCAGCTTCACGCAATATGACACGCTGGCCGCATGGAGTTTTGGAGATAACGAGACTTAACAGCAAGGGCTCGCTTGCGCTGCGGCTCACCTGTTTGCAGAATAGGGCTTCGACATTCTGGTCGCCCCTCTTGCCGCCTGTCTTCCTATCCGACTGTCGATCTCTAGTCAGCGTGAACTCCTTTCATTTCACTAGCTGTATCGAGCTTTACTTGGCGCACCATTTGCCGCTCCTTGTATGCGTCGAAGTATACCAGACACTGGCGTGTTACGTCAACCGTCCCGCATCGCCACATTGCCCGGCCTGTCGCCTTCGGGCGGCAGCAGCGGACGAATTGGCGCACGACACGCGGATTTTGCTACAAGATGAACAAGCCCACATACCTCTCCATTGCGGAGAAGATTCGTGAGAACATCGCCTCTGGCGCATACGCGCTGGGCAGGATTCCGTCCGAACGCGCGCTTATCCGGCAATACTCTGTGTCGCGGGCGACGGCGACAAAGGTCCTGGCGATGCTCGAGGCCGAGGGGCTGATCGTCCGCCGGAGAGGTTCTGGAGCGTTCATAAGGCCAGCCGCCGAGTCTGCAAGGTGCTCGTACGTCTCCACTCTCATCGCGGACATGGACGTCAGGGAGTTCTTCTCGTCCATATGCGGCGCCATCGCAAAGCGGGCGAGGGCGTTCAGCCTCAACTTCATCTTGGGAGCGAAGACGGCGTTCGACGAGCTGTCGCGCGGCGGCTCGATCTCGGAGCATGTCGCGAAATGCAGACGGGAGAACATCCGCGGCGTCTTCTTCGTCCCGCAGGACGAGGAGTGCGTCAGCGACGGCGGAAGGCGGAACGCCGAGATAGCGGACACCCTTCGCGCGTGCGGCATAACCGTCGTGCTCATCGACCGCGACATCGTGCCCTTCCCGCGGCACAGCGCGTTCGACTTAGTGGGCATAGACAACGTGCAGGCGGGGTACGACCAGGAGAAGCACCTGATCGAGTGCGGCTGCCGCAGGCTCGTCTACGTCAGCCACGAGAAGCGCGTGTGGACGGTCGATGCGCACTTCAGCGGTTTCCGCAACGCGCTGGAGAAATGCGGGCTCGGGTCCTGCGAGATCCTGAGAGGCGACCCTCGGGACGACGCGTTCGTCAGGAGGGTGCTGCGGGAGCGGCCGGACGGAATCGCGTTCGTCCACGACGACATGGCAATCGAGTTCTCCAGGCGATATCTCGCGAGCCGAAAAAGGCCGATCGCCAAGTTCATCGGGATGGACGACACAGCGCCGGCGAAGGCCATGGGGATATCGTCCCTGCGGCAGCCCGCGCAGTTCATCGGCGAAGAGGCGGCGCGGCTCATGGCGCTGAGGCTCGGGCACGACACCATTCCGCCGCGCCGCGTGCTTTTCTCCGCGGAGCTTATGCCGCGCGCGTCAAGCCTGCAGAGGCTGGGAGTCGGCTAGCGAGACGCAGGAGGCCGAGTGCCGGAGCCCTGGTCGACGTCGACGACGGTCAGTCCGCAGGGCGAAATCAGCTTGGCCGGACCGAACGCGCAGCGCGAGAACTTTGGGGCGAGGCCTTCAAGCACCTCTCCGAAGCGGCGGATGTCCGCCTTGGTCGTGCCAAGAATCTCGCGACGCAGCCTTGCGAGGTCGGCGGGCGCGCGCCCGTCGAAATGAAGGCGCTCCGAAAGGCGCACCTCCTCGCGAGGAGAAAGGCAGGGCTCGAGCCGGGAGAGCGTCGATATCTGGTACGGGGCGAGGGAGGAACCGCCTGCCGCGAAGTCGACGAGAAAGCGTCCCGTCTCCGAAAACGCGCCGAACGTTCCCGCGGGCTTCGGATCCATCCACGACGAGAAGGTAATAGTGCCGTCGCTCTCGACGGAGAACCCGCCTCCGTAGGCGCCGCCCTCGACTCGAACCTTCTGCCACAGCCAGTCCAGGCTGGCGATGCGCGAGGCGACGAGCTGGGAGCCATGGTACGGCGCGTCTTCGGGCAGCGCCGCCGACATCGCCGCGTAGGCAGTCGCCGTCGGAATCTCGAAGCCCTCGGCGGCGGGATTCCGCATGTTGGCCGCGCGACCGGCCGACGACGCGCCGAAGGCGACGCCGGAGCCAGGGCAAAGACGCGCCGCAGCGCGGACGAAGCCATCGTCCAGTCCGTCGGTCGCGCCGATGACGAGCCGCTCGCGGAGGAAGACCCTGCCTGCGAGAGCGGCCAGGTCGCCGCTCTGCCCGTGCCTGAAATGCCTGAGCCTCGCGACTCCGCCGAAGATGTCCGCGACCCTGCGTCTGGACGAAAGCCCGCGCGCAGCCATGACGTCCGGGCAGCCGCGCGCCTCGAACCTGCGCTCGAACTCGCTGCAAAGCCTGCCGCGCACTCGGTCGACCTCGGCCTTGTCGCCGAACCTCGTCTCGCGAAGCATTTCGCCGACAAGCGCGAGGGCGTCGTCCCTCTGCTCGACGAGAAACGCGGCGCGGACGTCAAGGCGCGGGGCCGAGGTGTAGGACACCGCCTTCGCGCTGAAGTCGCCAAGCGTCAGGTTCACCGCGTCGCGCAGCTGCTGCGCCGAACGCCTCGCTGTCGGCAGTTCGCCGAGGACGGCGGCGAGAAGCACGCAGTCGGCCAGCTCGTCGTCGGAAAGCCCCTGAAGGGAAAAGCTGAGGTCAAGGTACGCGATGCCGGGAGCGGTCACCTTCGGGCGAATCACGGTCGTGCCGTCCAGCTCGACTATGTCGCGTGACGGCGTCCATCCCTCGGCCGGCACGTCAGCAAGCGAGAGGCGCGGCAGCTTCGCAAGGTCTTCGGGCGAATCGGGGGTCTTCTGGACGCGCTCAAGCTCCGCAGCCGCTCGCACGACCTCGTCGCGAGCCTCCTGGGACATGCCGCGCCAGACGTCGGCGAGCGCGGACTCCTCGGCTGCCCTGCGGCTCTCGCCGAGCGTGGAGGACGGGACAAGCGTGATCCTCGCGCAGTGCGGGTTGTCCAGCACGCACCTTCTGAAGGACTCGGCGAACCAGTCCGTGCCGATCCTGGAGCGAAGCTCCGCGTTCACCTTCGACACGCCAACGGCTTCGGCGGGGTCGCCGCCGTAGAGCCAGCCGTCGAACGCGCGAGCCATGAAGAGATGTCCCCGCAGCCCGACGTTCATCTCGCGGTCGCCGAACTCCTTTCTCGAGAGCGACGCGGCGAGGCGTGCGGGGTCCAGTCCCTCAAGGGCCCTGAGCATCGTCTCGCGAGCGACGCGGCGGCACTCTTCGGCCCTTGCGGGATCGACGTCGATGTAGCGCGCGTTGAAGACGAGCTGCTCGTAGCCGTCCACCCAGAAGCTCATGTCGCGGCAGATGCCCGAGCCGACGAGCGCGCGCCTGAGAGGCGAGTCGTCGGCGCCGGCGATGGAGTCGACCACGAGATCGAGGGCCTCCGCGAGAGCCCTGTCGGACCAGTCGCCGAAGACCCATCCGTCCGCCAGCATCAGGCGTCCGCCGGCCTTGTCGGACGGATACTCCACTCTCCGCTCGACGGAAACCGGCTTCTGGCGCTGAACGCGCGTGTCGATCTCGCGTCTCGGGTATTCGCGCAGGAACGAGTCGATCAGCCGGAGCGCGGCGCCTATGTCGAGGGCTCCGTCGAGAAAGACGCGCGCGTTGGACGGATGGTAGAACCGCTCGTAGAAGTCGCGGTATTTCGCGAACGTGAGGTCTGGTATGCGCCCTGGGTCGCCGCCGGAGTTGCGCCCGTAGGCGTTGTCGGGGAAAAGCGCGCGGGCGACCTCGGCGTACGCAAGGCGCTCCACGGCGCCGAGCCTGCCCTTCATCTCGGAAAGGACCACGCCGTTTCTGACGAGCCGGCCGTCCTTCACCTCATAGTGCCAGCCCTCCTGACGCCAGCGCCATCCGTCCTCCTTCACGGACAGAGGATGGAAGACGGCGTCCAGATAGACCTCCGCAAGGTTGAGGAAGTCCTTTTCGTTGCGGGACGAGACCGGATAGCACGTATGGTCTGCCGCGGTGTATGCGTTGAGGTACGTGGAGAACGAACTCTTCAACAGCTCGACGAACGGCTCCTTCACGGGGAAGCGCTCGGAGCCGCAGAGCACGGAGTGCTCCAGTATGTGCGGGATGCCGGTGTCGTCGGCCGGAGGAGTGCGGAACGCTATCGCGAACGTCTTGTTGGGATCGTCGCGCTCAAGCCAGACCAGGTCGGCGCCGTTCTTCTCGTACTCAAGCCTCCACAGCCTGCCGCCCGCGTCCGGAACCTCGGCGACGGACCTGACCTTGAACCCGTGAAGCGTTCCGCCTACGCGTAGCGCGTCCGCCGCGGCGGCCGAAAGCGCGCACGACGAGAACGCAGCTGCCATTGCAAACCTCCAGTTCATAAGGGGAAGGGCGACTCCACGTACGCCTCGGCGTCGCCGAAGCGGTCGAATGCGCAGTCCAGCGCCTTGGCCGAGTGCGCGTCGGACGAGAGGATGAACCTTACGCCGCGCTCTCTCAGAAGCCTGCGGAAGAGCGGCGACGGGTATGCGTCGTCAAGCCAGCCGCGCGAGATGGCGCCCGTGTTCACCTCGACGAGCTTGCCGCTCGCCGCGATTGCGTCGGCCGTTTTCTCCAGCTCGTCGCGGTACCAGGAGGCGCCTTCGTCGAAGAACGGATGCCGGGTGTTGAACTTGCGGACGAGGTCGGCGTGGCCGACGATCTCGAAGTCGAGCGGGAGAGTCGAGCGAAGCGCCGCGTAATACGCCTTCACGAACGCGGCGGAGTCGCCGCCGAAGTGGTCGCGCACGCCGACCGAGAGTATCTCGGGCTTGTGGTCGAAGGCGAAGAAGCCGCCGTCGGGCGCGGTTATGTAGTGATGCGAGCCGATGACGTAGTCGTATTCGCCGGGGACGCGCGAGTACGGCTTGGCGAGCTCGGCCTCCAGTCCCAGCAGGACGCGTATCCTGCCGGCGTACACGTCCGCGAGGCGTCGTATCTCGGCTCTGTACGCCGCAGGATCGGCCAGCATGTCGGAGTGGGACGAGAAGCCGATGGCCGAGAAGCCCCTGTCGACCGCTGCGGCGACCATCGCCTCGGGCGAGTCGCCTCCGTCGCAGAAGGTGGAATGCGTATGGTAGTTGGTCATACGCTGAGGCCGAGGCCTTCAGGGCAGCCGAGCACGATGTTCATGTTCTGTATCGCCGCGCCGGAAGCGCCCTTGCCGAGATTGTCGAAGCGGGAGACGAGCACCGTGCGGCCGGAGCCGCCGTAGGCGGAGACAGTCATGTCGTCCCGGCCGGAGAGCGCGGCGGACGAGAGGAAGCCTCCTTCGGCGGACGAGGGATCCTCCTCGAACCGGACGAGTCCGCCGTTGCCGGAGCCGTAGCATTCGCGGTAGCAGGCCTTTACGGCGTCCAGGTCGGCGCCGTGGAGAAAGACAGTGACCTCCATGCCGCTGAAGTGCGGCACTACGACAGGAGAGAAGCACGGCGGGTTCTCGAGCCCGCATATCTTCGCCATCTCGGGCAGGTGCTTGTGGGCCTGGCCGAGCGCATACTGGCGGCCGCCAAGGAAGAGGGCCGAGACGCCCTCGCCCCTGTCCGCGCCGCCCTCGTACTCCGCAATCATCTTCTTGCCGCCGCCCGAGTAGCCGGTGAGCGAGAACGCGGAAAGCGACGCGTCGCGGCCGACGATGCCGGCGCGCACAAGAGGCTCGACGAGGGCGATGAAGCCGGAGGCGTGGCAGCCCGGGTTCGCTATGCGCTTCGCCGACGCTATGCGCCCGCGCCTGCCGGAAAGTTCCGGGAAGCCGTACTCCCAGCCCTCGGCCGTGCGGTGCGCGGTGGAGGTGTCGATGACGACTGCGGACGGATTCTCGACAAGCGCGACGGCCTCAACCGCGGCGGCGTCGGGAAGGCAGAGCACCGACACGTCGCAGCCGTTGAGTGCGTCCCGCCGCGCCGACACGTCCTTGCGCAGCTCCTCCGGCAGGACGACGACCTCGATGTCGTCGCGGGAGGCAAGTCTCTCTCTGATTCTGAGGCCGGTCGTGCCGGCCGATCCGTCAATGAACACCCTGGGTCGCATCTTTTCCGCTCGGCTCCTGCTTGGTTATGTATATCTTCGCCATGTCCGTGCCGACGCAGGACTTCTCCGACACGTCGAGCTCCTCGAAGAGCTTCTCGCCCGGGCGCACGCCCGTGAACACGATCGGGATGTCGACATACGGCCTGTAGCCGGCCTGGCGCACAAGGCTCTCCGCGAGATCCAGAATCCTGACGGGCTCGCCCATGTCGAGCGTGTATATCGCCCGTTCGCTGCGGCTCGCCGCCTGCAGGACGAGCCACACGGCCTCCTGAACCGTCATGAAGTAGCGCTTCATGTCCGGGTGGGTGACCGTGATCGGCAGCCTCTTGGCTATCTGCTCGCGGAAGAGCGGCACCACGCTGCCGGACGAGCCGAACACGTTGCCGAACCTGACTGCGCAGAACGACGTCGCGCCGCGCCCGTTCAGCTCCATCACGACGTGTTCGGCTGCGAGCTTGGTCCTGCCCATGACGGAGACGGGGTTTACGGCCTTGTCGGTGGAAATGAGGACGAACCGCCTGGTCCCGTGCTTCAGCGCGAGCTCGGCGACGCCTCGCGTGCCTTCGGTGTTGTTGCGCCAGCCCTCGTCCGGATTCATCTCGACCATCGGAACGTGCTTGTACGCGGCGGCGTGAAGCACGACGTCGGGCTTGTGCGCGGCGAAGATCGCCTCCATCGCGGCGACGTCGTTTATGTCCTTCATCAGCGGCACGAGCTCGGCACCGCAGCTCCTGGCGCGCATCTCCCGGTCTATTTCGTAGAGGGCGTTCTCGCCGCGCTCCACAAGCAGTATCCTGGCCGGGCAGAGGCCTGCGACCTGGCGGACGATCTCGGAGCCGATGGAGCCGCCGGCGCCGGTGACCATGACGGTGCAGCCGCGGAAGAACCCCATCGATCCGCGCGAGTCGACGCTTCGCGCCTTGCGGCCCATGGGACCGTATTCGCTCCTGCGCGCCTCCCAGAACCAGCTCCAGACGATGCGCCAGCCGACAAGCGCGGCGGTCGAAAGAAAGAACGAGATGAGCGTGACGGTGTAGGGCGGGCGGACGTGCGTGTAGGACTCGACCGGCAGAAGCACCCTAAGCGCCGTAAGCGCCACGCAGGCGAGCGACGTCGCCGCGACGTACCTCGGCAGGTCGCCCAGCCTTGTGCGACGCCACGCAAGACGGTAGCAGCCCGTCAGCGCAAGCGCCGCGAGATGCGCCGCGGCCACGGTGACGAAGCTCGCGGCCATCGTGCTCCAGCCCCAGCGCGGAACGTGCAGATCGAACCGCAGCAGGATCGAGGCGCAGTAGGCCACAGCCAGGACCGCGACGTCCACGGCGGCGCCGCAGACGCGGGTCGCCGCAAATTCGCGCCACGCCTGGCTGGAACGGTCCACCGCCGGACTATTCCCACTCGATCGTCGCCGGCGGCTTCGGCGTGACGTCCCAGACGACGCGGTTCGCGCCCTTCACTTTCGTCGCGATCTTCTCGGCGACCGAGGTGACGAACTTGAACGGAAGCTCCACGACGCCGGCCTTGACGAACTGGGAAGTCGAAATCGCGCGGATGCCGATGACATACCCGAAGGTGCGCGCGCCGTTCTTCACGCCGACGGACTTCACGTTCGTCATGATCGCGAAGAACTGCTGGGCCTTCTTGTCGAGGCCGGCCTTGCGCATCTCGTCGCGGAAGATGAAGTCGGCCTGCCTGAGGATGTCGAGCTTCTCCTTGGTGAGCTCGCCGATGCACCTGACCGCGAGGCCGGGGCCGGGGAACGGCTGGCGCATGACCATCTCGTCGGGAATGCCGAGCAGACGGCCGACCTTCCGGACCTCGTCCTTGTACAGATACTTGACGGGCTCGACGAGTCCCTTGAAGATGATGTCCTTCGGCAGGCCTCCGACGTTGTGGTGGGCCTTGACGGCCTTGTTGCCGCCCACTCCGGACTCGATGATGTCGGGGTAGATCGTGCCCTGGCCGAGGAAGTCGATGTCGCCGAACTTCTTCTTGAGGTCGCGCGCGACGTCGGCGAACACCTTGATGAACTCGCCTCCGATGCACTTGCGCTTGAGCTCCGGGTCGGTTATGCCCTTGGCCTTGTCAAGGAAGCGCTTCTCCGCGTCGATCTGGACGAGGTTGATGCCGAACTTGCCCTTGAAGACCCTCTTGACCTCCTTAGCCTCGTTGAGTCGCATGCAGCCGTGGTCGACGAACACGCAGACGAGCTGCTTGCCGATGGCCTTGTGGAGAAGCACGGCGCAGACGGACGAGTCGACGCCGCCCGACATAGCCAGCAGCACCTTTCTGTCTCCAACCTGGGCGCGGATGGCCTCGATCTCCTCCTTGACGTACTTCTTCGCGTTGAATACCTTGCCGACTCGGGCAAGGCGCTCTTTCTCAGCCTGGTTCATGTCGGTCTCTCCTGTTGACGTAAAAGGCTAGGCGCTACATCAGTATGCGGAGCATCTCGCAGACGAGGCGGCCGGACTTGAGGAACGACTCCTTCGACAGCTTGTCGCACGTGTCCTCCGCAGTGTGCCACCAGGCGTTGCCGGGGCCGTAGCTGAAGTCGATCAGCACTATCGCGCGATGCCCCGCTTCGCTGAACGCCACGTGGTCGTCCTTGACCGAATCCGCCATGGGCGTGACGAGGTTCGGCTCGCCTATGCGCCGCGCGGCGTGCTGCGCTATCTTCGCAAGCGTCGGGTCCCCGTTCGCCGGAACAGATATCGCGAGGTCCGCGTCGCCCAGCATGTCGAGGCACACAACGGCCTGCACCTTGCGGTCCTTCTCCTTCAGGTACTGCACCGCGCGCTCAGCGCCCTGGAAGCCGTCGCCTGGAGAGTACCGCTCGCCCATGCACTCCTCGCCGTCGGTCCAGACGAGCATCACGTTGCCCTGCTGTTCGCGCCACTCCGAGATGACGTTGGCGAGCGAGATTAGCAGGCCCGTGGTGGAGCCGCCGTCGTTCGCGCCGGGGCAGTTCGTCCCGGGCTTCGTGTCGAAGTGGGAGACGATGACGACCCAGCGGCTGGTCGGGTTGGACTCGAACTCGCCGTAGAGATTCACGAACCTGCGCATCCCCTTGGGCGTTGAAGCCCGGAACACGTCGCGACGCACGTCGGCGCCCGTCATGCTCGCACGGTCAAGAATCCAGTTGGCCGCGATTCCGCCACGTATGGTCCCCGCATCCCGCGGAGTGCACTCCTCTATGAATTCGCGCGTGGTTCTCTCGGCGAACTCGGCGTCCTCTGGACCAAAGACGAGGGAGGCTGCTATAAGAAGTGAGAACATTACTCGACGCTGACGCCGACCATGGATATAATGCGGTCGAGATCGTCGTTAGTGAGGAAATCTATTTCAAGGACGCCCTTCGTGTGCCGCCCGTTCGGATGCGTCACGCCGGGAGTCACCCTTACGGCGCACCCGAGATGCTTCTTCATGCAGTCCACGAGGTGCCGCACGTAGGAGTCGGGCAGGTCGGGCGTGCCGCGCGGCCGCTCCTCGACCGGCCTGTGCAGACGCATGACCTTCTTCTCGAGAGCCCGCACGGTGAGCTGCTCGTTGACGCAGTCGCGCGAAAGCAGAATGCGGTCCTTCTCGCCTTCGACGGAAAGGAGCACCTTCGCATGGCCTGTCGAGAGCAGCCCGCTGGACACGAGGGCCTTGACTTCGTCGGGAAGCTCGAGCAGCCGCGTCGCGTTTGCCACAGTCGCGCGGCCCTTGCCGATGCGCTCGGCGACCTCGGCCTGCGTGAGCCCGAACTTCTCCTGAAGCGTCCTGTACGACGTCGCCTCTTCGATCGGGTTGAGATCCTCGCGAAGCAGGTTCTCCGTCGTCGTCAGGACGGCGGCGGTCAGGTCGTCGACGTCTTTGAAGAGAACCTGTATCTTCGTCCAGCCAGCAAGCTGCGCGGCCCTGATGCGCCGCTCGCCCGCGATCAGCTCGTACCTTCCGGCGGAGTTCTTCCTTACCGTGGGCGGCTGGACGAGGCCGTTGTTCTTGAGCGACTCGGCGAGCTCGCGGAGCTCCTCCTCCTTGAACTCGCGGCGCGGCTGGTAGGGGGAGCGCTCGATCTCCTGTATCGGCAGCTCGATGAGCGGCGCGTCCTGCGCAGAACGAGCGACGGGCGCGACCGGAGCAGGTGCCGCCGGCACCGCAGACGCCGAAGGAATCAGGGACGAAAGCCCGCGACCGAGACCGTGCTTCTTCTTCTGGTCCGCAGAGGCGGGCGTCTTCTTGTCCCCTGTCGCCTTCTTGAGAAAGGGACTCTGCTTCGACATCAGAAGTAGAAGTTCGTGATCGGAAGAACCTTGATCTTGTTGTCCATGATGATGTTGACAAGGCCAAGCTGGATTCCGCCAGGGCACTCCTCGGCGATGTTGAAGAAGCCGATCTGGCAGCCGGAGAGCCTGTGGGCGAAGTTGATGCCGCCGAGCTGGGCGCCGGTCATGTCCTTGGCCATGTTGAGGCCAAGGGCGACGTCCGCGCCGGTGAAGTCCTCAAGCGTGAAGTTGCACAGGCCCGAGAGCTGCACGCCGCGATAGCCGACCTGATGCGAACCGAGGAAGTGGATGTCGAGGCCGTCCATGCGCCTGCGCATGCCGAAGAGGCCCGCCTCGATGCCGTACACGTCCTTGAACGCGAGGTTGAGGCCGAGCGTGAGGTCGACGCCATACACGTCCTCCTCGCTCCAGTTGCAGAGGCCGGTCACGAAGAGGCCCTTGCGCTCGTCGCGGGAACGCGCGGCCACGCCCGAAATCGCCATTCCCTGGAGACGGACGTTCTCGGTGTAGAACAAGTCGAGACCGAAGCCCTTGAGATCCCAGTCACAGCCCCACGGATACGAAACCGGCGCGAAGAGGCCGATCTGCACAGGCGTCCAGCCAATGGCCCCGACGCCCTGACCGGAAACGTCGCCCTCTTCCTCGGGCGCGGCGAAGGCTGCGGTGAAAGCGGCTGCGGCGGCCGCGGCGAATGCGAACTTGCGAATCATCATGGAATGTCTCCTTAGATTAAGATGTACTTGTGCGTATTTTACTCTTTCACGCCCCAGCAGTCAAGGGCGAGGCGACTTTCTCGGCTCCGTTTTCCGCTCGCGCAGGGCTGGGCAGCGCGCGAACGCGCAGCGTCTGCGGCTCGCGGGTGATGCGCAGCCCCCTGATCGTGAGCGAGCCGTGCCCGTCGCGCTCGGCGACGCCGCCCGCCTCCCCGAACGTCCATTCGACTCGGCGTGCGCCGGCTATCGGATGAGACTGGATCCTTCTCACGGTCACGTCGGCGGTCGCGGATTCCGGCGGAGCGAACAGCCTGGTCGACAGCTCGTCCGCCGTCGCTATGCGCAGCTCCATGCCGAAGCCGTCGTCGTCGTCGCGGACGCCGCGCCACCTGAAGAACCCGTTTATCTGCCCGCGCGCAGGCGCGCCTGAGGCGATCTCCTTCTCCGCCTCGTATATGTCGCCGCGCCATCCCAGCATCGAGCGGCGCCGCGGCCTCCACACCCGGAACGGCCACGGCAGCGTGTCGTCGCAGGACGCGGACGTGAACGCCGGGTACGCCTCGTTGCGACGGACGGACAGCCAGTCGAACTTCTCCACAAGGTCGTTCTTCGCCCGCGCGGACTCCACGAGCCCGCAGTGGCCGAAGTCGCCCCAAAGCACGATGTGGGGCCACCTGCGCCTCGCGAGGTTGCGCACGACGACGTCACGGTCGCGGCTCCACACGTCGTCGACACCGCTCCACTCCACGCAGACCGGCGGATCGGCGAACCGGGACGAATCCCATTCCGCCGCGTCTCTGCCTTCCGCGTCGACGAAGCCGAGCCTCGCCGCCGCGTACCACGCCGTCGCGGGCACGTTCGCGTTGACTGCGGCGAAGACCTCGCCGTGCGCAAGGCCGAACGCGTACGCCGCCTGCCCTCCCATCGAGTTCCCGCAGAGATACACGCGGTCGCGGTCGACACCATACTCGCGTATCGTCCATTCGACGCAGTCCATGACCCGGCGCTCGCAGGGCGTCGCCCGGTTGAGCAGGCGCGGCACGTCCTCAACGGTCGGCCCCGCGTACGAAGCCGTCGCGCCCCACCAGTAGTCCGCGTGCGTGCGGTTCAGCAGGACGTTGTAGTCCCTCATGTCGTCGAGGGAAAGTATGTTGAAGTCGTCAGGCGCGGAGAACACGCGGCCCTTCTCGTCCGCCAGCTCCGTCTGCATGTCCACGCCTCTGCCGGGCATTCCCGCGCCGCGCCAGTGCAGCACTACAAGGAGCGGGCGCCCGGGTGCGCGCCCGTCCACGGGCAGCGCCAAGGAAAACCGGTCTGTAGCGTTGGTGTCGCCGCCCCATGAAGGATCGGCCGCGTGACGATACCAGTCGACGGCGCGGCGGCCGGCCCTTCCCTGGGCGAATCGCTCGGGGGACAACGCCAGACGGCGCTCAGGCCACGGCACCTCGTCCGCACAGCAGGGCCCGGGCGACGCTGCCGTCGCCAGAGCCGCCGTGCTCAGAAGGCAAGCCACGCCGATCCTGCCCAGAACGCCCAAGGCCGGACTGCGTCAGAAAACCACCGCCACGCTCGGCAGCGCCTTGCGTATGCGGGCCATCTCGGCCGCGTCGAGCCGGAGCTCGCCGAGCTGGAGCGACTTCAGGCTCTTCCACGCCGAGAGATCGTCGGGCAGCTTCTGCAGTCGCGTACAGCGGTTGAATGAGAGGTTCCTGAGCCCGCGCTTGCCGGCGAGCCACGACGGAATCTCCGTGATCGGGTTCCCCGACAGCTCGATGTCCGTCAGCGCTGGCGCGTCCTTGAGCGCCTCCGGCACCTCGGAAAGCAGATTGTCGCGCAGATATATGCGGCGCAGCTTCGTCAGAGGCGCAAGCGACGGGAGCGACTTGAGCTTGTTGTCGTTCAGCCGAAGCCACTTCAGGCCCGTGAACGCGGCAACGCCGTCGAGGTTGGTGATGGCGTTCCGGTCCAGGTTGATGTAGTCGACTATCGCGGGGTCAAGCCCCTTCGCAGCGGACGCGAAGTCCTTGAGCGCCTTGTCCTGCAGATAGACGCGCGCGCCGTTCGGAACCGTCTTGTACGCCGGCTCCGGCTCGTCAAAACAGCCCGCGGCGGCGGCAAGAGCCGCCGCCAGCGCGATCATGCGATAACTAGTATGCGCCACTATCGCTCTCCCGGGCGTGCCGACTATTCGGCGGCCGCTGCCGCGACGATGCCCGCGAAGTCCGCGGCCTTGAGCGCCGCGCCGCCGATGAGGCCGCCGTCGATGTCCTTCTTGGCGAGAAGCTCCGCCGCGTTGCCCGGCTTCATCGAGCCGCCGTACTGGATGCGAACCTTCTCGGCCGTCTCGGCGCCGACGAGCTTGGCGAGCGTCGCGCGGATGAGCGCGTGGACTTCCTGAGCCTGGTCGGGAGTCGCCGTCTTGCCCGTGCCGATCGCCCAGACGGGCTCGTACGCGATGACGAGCTTCTCGCAGTCGGCGGCGGTCACGTCCTTGAGACCGACGTTCATCTGGCGCTCGATCACCTCGACCAGCTTGCCGGCCTCGCGCTCCTCGAGCGTCTCGCCGACGCAGACGATGGCGGTGAGGCCCGCAGCGATCGCGGCCCTGGCGCGCAGATTGACAGTCTCGTCGGTCTCGCCGAAATACTGGCGGCGCTCGCTGTGGCCGATGATGACGTACTTGGCGCCCGCGTCAAGAAGCATGCCGGTCGAAATCTCGCCGGTGTACGCGCCGGACTCCTTCCAGTGGCAGTTCTCCGCACCAATGCCGACGTTCGTGCCGGCGGCCGCGGCGACTGCGGCGGGCACGTCGATGGCGGGCGTGCAGCACACGACCTCGACGTTGGCGAAGCCCTTCGTGGCCTCCGCGACGCCCTTCACGAGGGCGGCCGTCTCGGACGGCTTGATGTTCATCTTCCAGTTTCCAGCGATGATCTTCCTTCTGCTCATGATTCTCCTTAGTGGTTGTGCAAAAATCCCCGCGGCAGCACGCCGCTCATGAAATCCTCTTCTTCGGCGCGTACTTCCTGTGGCGCACGCCCGCCGCCTTGAACATCCTCTTCACAGTGTCGAGAAACGCGTAGTCGCCGCCGTACACCACCTCTTTTATGCCTGCGTTGATTATCAGCTTCGCGCAGGTGAGGCACGGCGAGATCGTGATGTAGATCGTGCCGCCGGCAATCGCGGTTCCGTAGTACGCCGCCTGGCAGATCGCGTTCTGCTCGGCATGCGTGCAGAGGCACTCCTCAAGGTGGGTGCCGCTCTTGGCCACGCTGGCGCAGCGGCGGCAGCCGCCCTCGAAGCAGTTCTTCACGCCTCGCGGAGTGCCGTTGTAGCCGGCGGAGAGGATGTGGTTGTCTTTCATGATCACCGCGCCGACATGCCGCCTGACGCAGTTGGAGCGCTTGGCCACGACTTGCGCCGTCTCCATGAAATATTCGTCCCAGCTCGGACGCGGATCCTCTACCTTCTTCGGCATTTGTCCGGATATTATATCATATTTCTGGAACTACTGCTCTTCCGGCACGAGCGCGGGCGCAATTTAGTCGCAGGGCTCCACATAGGCGAGGCGAGCGACGCGTATTTCGTTCGGCCCCGCCGAGCCCTCGAAAAACATCGGCCCCGTGAACTTGACAAGCGCCTTCACCTCGAAGGTGTTGCCGTTCATCCCCGGCAGGCTGATGGGCAGCTGCGCCGTCCATTTGCGGGTCACGTAGGCCAGGAAGCTCCGTTCCGGCAGTGTCACGCGCCCAAGATTGTACCACGCGTAGCCGGTGCCGAGCGGCTTTTCCCACCCCTTCGCCGCCACGGTCCGCCGGTTGGCGAGGTCGTAGACGCCAAGCTCGAACGGGAGTTTGTACAGCTCGTCGCCGTCCGCCTTGAAGCGAACGACCGTCTCGCCGCCTTCCAGCGGGTCGCCGAGGTCGGGATCCTTGACATAGTCGACGTTTGCGGCGTCGTAAAAGGCCCAGTTCCCGGACCGGGCCGGGAAGTCGAAGAACGGCTTGTCGGAGACGCCTTTCTCCGGCGGATGCTTCGCGCCGAACTTGCGGCGAAAGTCAGTGAGCCGGCGGATGCTCGCGTAGGCCCGTTCGACGCGTTCCTCGCGCTTTGCGTCGCCTTTCACGGCGGCTGCTGCCTCGTTGAAGATGCGCTCGAAGGTCTCGAGGTCCTCATCCGTCATGAAGTTGAACTCGCCCGTCGTCGGAAACCACGAGACAAAGGCGCCCTTCTCGCGGCGCAGGCGGTCGAGAAGCCGCCTCGCCTTCCAGACCTTGTCCGCCGCCGCTCCGTAGAAGCGCGTCAGGAAGTCCTTGATCAGCGGCCTCGGATCCTGGTACGGGTCTTCCATCGCCTGGCATTCAAGCCGGTATTTCAGCTCGTACATGTCGGCGCATTCGGGATCTTCGTGCTCGACCAGAAAGCCCGTCACGCCGTTGTCGGCGTAGAAGCGGAACTTCTCGAAGATGTAGGGCTCGTTGGGAAAGGGCGAGCCCTTGCCCTTCCCGTAGGTAACGCCGTAGTCCCAGACGAAAAGGTTCCTGGTGAACTTGCTCCATGCCAGCACCTGGTCGTGCATGAAGCGGTTGTCGGCGTCGAAAATGCCCGCGGCCATGTTCTGCCTCGTGTTGCAGAGGCGGACGACCACGTTGTCCGCCGCGCGCACGCCGTTCGAAGGCGGCGGCTCGGAATAGTAGTAGGCGAAGGTCGAGAAGAGCAGGTCGGGGTGCTTCGCCGCCGCCCTTTCGGCGATGGCGTTCACGAATCGGAGCTGCCTGCCGGAGTGCCCGTATTTCGCGGTCTCCGCCGCGCACGCCTCGCACTGGCAGAACCGTATGTTGTCGTTCATCGAGATGTCGTAGATGCGCGGCGCGGGAAGCCCCTTAGCCGCGGCCTCCGCCTCGCCCTGCGCGATGAACTCCTCGAGACGCCGAGAGAAGACGTCCGTCAGACCCGGACACGTCAGGCACATCTGCGCGACGTGCTGCCCTCCGGTCCGCCTGCCGTCCACAAGCGCATACCATTCGGGATGGTCCTTGCCGTGTTTCTCGAACGGCAGGTACATCTCCCAGGTGTGCGCAAGGTAGGGAGGGCCGTAGGTGAATGCGCCGCCAAGCTCCGCCGGAATCGGCGAATCGCCATTGTCGTTCAGTCGGTTGCGCACTGCCGTGCGCGGATCGGACTTGCTGAAGCGGTAGATGTTGCGGCAGGCGAAGAAAGGCTTGCCGCGACGCTTGAACGCGGCGAACGCGAGGGGCCTGGCGGGCGGAACGTCCTCGTCGCCGTCCATCCACCACCTCACGCCGCAGTCGTCCTCCAGAAAATGGTAGACGGCGTAGAGCGTTCCGCGCGTTCCGCCGCCCGCAAGCACCACATCCCGCCCAAACGACCTGACGCACCACTCTTCGTCCCTGAGCGCCGCGCCGCCATCGGACGCCAGCTTCTTCCGCGCGAACGCCGTGTCGCCGACATGGAAGACCACGCCGCCCTGCCCGTCGACTGTCAGCTGATTCTCGCCAAGGCAAAGCGCGAGGTAGTGCTCCAGCTCTTCGGCGGCGTTTTTTTCCCATGGCTTCGGCTCGTCGGGCAGCCGCACCTCGAACGGCGCGGCCGCCGCTTCCAACGCCGCGACTGCGGCGGCAAGCACCGGGAAAAACGGAATTCGCATGAAGCCCTCCTTGATTCTCGTCAATGTCACTGATTCTGCTGTTCCAACTTCACCTTAGAAGCATTACGAAGCCCAGGGGAGAGCGGTACACAAGCGAATTGCCGTCCACAACGCGGATGCGCCCGAGCGGAAGCGACGCGCTGAGCTTTGCCGCGAGCGCATTCAGCGCGTCCGCATGGCCGTTCTCGCAGGAAAGAAGCGTGATCTGCCATCTGGAGTGGTTGGCGATGAACGTGGACAAGCCGTCCAGGACGATCTCCCCCGTCGCGTCAATGTCGAGTCCGCCGGAAAGTTCGAGCAGCGCCTTGTCCGCGTCATACGCCCCGGCCGGCATCGGAATCGCCAGCGTCGCGCCCGCGCCGATGGAGAGTGAACCGAGCGACCAGTTCGACTCGTCCAGCGTCACGGTGTAGTCGCCGACCGGCAGCGACACCCTGTCGCCGATTGTCGGAATGGCGCGGGACCGCTTGACGCCCGCGACATTCCAGCAGCCGTTGGAGCCGAAGACTCCGTCGGTAAGCGTCGCCTCCGGGCCCTTCCACGTCAGCGACCGTCCGCCGTTCGGAGTGAAGAAGCGCGCGTCATCGACCTTCGCGTTGTAGGCGATTTCGTATGCGGTCAGCTGGGTGGAGTAGTAGGTGCGTATGGCGTAGATGTCGCCAGTGAACGGATAGGACGTTCCGCCAATGCGGTCGCCGACCTGGATGGTGTCGTTTCCCGCGTTCCAGTTGTCCTCGACCGTCTCGAACGGAATCGCATTCCCGTTCGCATACACTTCGCTGGACGACACCCATGAAAGCGTGGTGGCGTCGGTGTCCGTGCTCTTGAAGCCGCTGGAAGACTGCCGGTACGTCCACATCGCGTAGTTAGCGTCAAAGCAGCAGTATCGGGCGATATTGTAGCCGCCGCTGTACAGCACGACGGAATCGCCGGGGCTCCAGTTCCTGAAAACGACCTCCAGTGTCTCGAAGTAGGAGTTGTGAGACTCGTTCTGCGCGGCGATTCCGGTGCCGAGGCAGGCGAGCGCGTTGTCCGCCCACTGCCCTGACGCCTTGACCGTCAGGTCGTAGCCGTCGGCGCCAAGGTCCTTCCATGTCCCGGCGCTCGGGCTGTGTACGCCCGTGCCCGCATTGTCGATGCCGTCCCAGTGATGCGACAGTCCGCGCTTGATGTAGCTGCCGCTGTTCAGGAAGCGCTTGCGGTCGAGCATGTTGTTGTGGGCGAGCTCCCACTTTGTCAGCCGCCGGTTGTAGAGACGTATCGCATACACCTCGCCCTTCCAGTCGTACATCCTCGCAGGCGTGTCGCCTTCGTTGTACCACGGCGTATGCGCCGGCGTGTAGACGCATCCGACGGTTATCTTCGCTCCGTTCCACCAGTCGTTGTTGTGCTGGCCGTCATCTCTGTTTTCCGCATCGCGGAAAAGGTCGGCGACGGTATTGTCGTCACCGTATCGCGCCGCCAGGAACATGACCTCCGAATCGACGAACGGCTGGATGATGCGCTTCGTGTAGACGTCATGGCCTATGCCCGAGAAATAGACGACGCATTCGCTTCCATTGCCGGCGTCAAGCTTGTCGAAGTATACGGCGCGGGTGATGTCTCCGCTGTGGAACATCACCCGTCCATTCCAATCCGTCTCCTTGCAGACGATCTCGATCGTCTTGTACTTCGGCATGAGGCCGGTGTTGTCGTTGAAGGCGTGGTCGCCGAAGGCGGCGAGATTGAGGGCGTTACCGCCCGTCCAGCCGACGCTTGAACCTGCGAGCGTCAGGTCGATGTTCCCGGCGAGGTCCTTCCATACCGTTGCGTTGGGGTCGTGCGTTCCCGTGCCGGCGTTGTCTATGCCGTCCCAGCGCGCGACAAGGCCGTCGGAGACGTAGCCTTCGTCCTGAGCCGGGGCATAGAAGCGCGCCTCGTCGATGGCGTGGTTGGCGGCGATCTCCGCCGCCGAAAGTGCGCGGTCGTAGACGCGAATCGTGTACACTTCGCCGAACCAGGGATAGGAACCGGCCTCGGCGCGGTCGCCGATCATGATGTGCCCGTCGCCAAGACCCCAGGACGTGTCGGCGGAGCCGTCGTCACGGACAGCGCCGTCGGCATAGACGGCGGAGACATTGCCGTTCTCGGCGTATGCCTCGCCGTTGTTGTAGGTCGCAGCCATGGAGCGAACGGCCGACGGATCGAACGAACTCCAGACGACATGCGGGGCAGGAACCTTCCACGCACCCGAAAAGTAGCCGGTGGTGCCCGCCGTCTCGCCGTCCCTGTTGAACACGACGAAGCGGAAGTCGTTCACCTGCGAAGTGCCGCCGCTGCAGAAGAGGAGCCGTCCGTCCGGCTTCTTCATCTTGTAGACGACCTCGATGGTCTTGTATGCGGGCAGCGAGTTCGAGCAGACCGCCGCCGCGCCATAAACCGAGAGCGACCTGCCGTCGGCGCTCCAGCTCCCATTCGGCAGAAGCGTCAGGTCGTAGACGCCTGCGAGGTCCTTCCACTTCTTCGCGCCGGGATTGTGGACGCCCGCTCCGGTGTTGTCAATGCCGTCCCACTGCGCGACCAGCCCGTCCTGGACGTAGCTGGCGCTTGTGTAGGCATTCGCCGTCGCCACAGAAGCGAAGGCCATTGCTCCGCAGAGCGCAAACATCATCTTTTTTGCCGACATTGTCCTCACTCCTTTCTGTATTCCCAAGACGCAATGCATTATAGCACAAAACCCCGGCAAGAGACATTCCTTCGCATAAAAATGTCATCTATACAATATACACAGACGTCAGAACGTCTCGCCGCGCACGTAGCGCATGTCGCAGGGTATCATGCCGGGAGCCTTCCCCGTCTTCAGATAGCGGGAGACCATGCGGACCATGCGCTTGGCGTCGTCGTACGGATTGTGCTCGAACCGCGTCAGCGGCACGGGGTAGAACGGAGCCTGGCCATAGTTGACGAGCGAGACCACCTTTACGTCCTCGGGCACGCGCAGTCCGCACCGCTCGATCGCCCAGAGACCGCCGCGCGCAAGGTGGTCGTCAGCGAAGTATATCAGGTCGGGGCGGATCATGCGGCTGCTGCGAAGCCGCGCCTGAAGCGCATCGTATGCGCTTCTGGCGAAATTCTCGCAGGTCTCGCATGCGACTTCGGGCGAGACCACTATCTTCTCCACGGCGACGCCGGCGCCGCGCAGACAGTCCAGGGACTCCGAAAGGCCCATGTCGCACGCGACCCGCAGCAGATGCCGTATGCCCGCCTTTCGGCAATGCTCGGCGAAGTCGCTCATCGCCCTTTTGTCGGACACCGCCAGCGAACCGATGCACCCTTCCATCTTGTCGCCGACCTCCGACCAGAGGATCATGTACGGCAGGCCCCGTTCGCGCACGATCTTGATGACCGGCGGATCGCCAGACGGCAGCAGGACGAGATCGTAGTCCTCCGCAATGGACTTGTTCAACGCGGAAAGGTCGTAGGCGTCCCTCCTGTCGTGCGGGACGAACACATGCGTTACGCGCCAGTTCGCGGCCTCAAGCTGAATCGCGGTCTCGGAGCAGTTCACGTTCTGGCAGTAGTTGGTGTGCGCCCCGACATGCACGATCAGGATGCGCCCGCGCCACACCTTGCGGTTCTGTCTCAGCACGACGCAGCCGACGCGCGGACGCGCTTTCACGAAACCTTCGTCCGTAAGCGCCTTCACGGCATCTATCGGCACCTGCACGCTTGTGCCGCACAGCTGCGCCATCTGGCGTATGCCCGGCAACTTGTCGCCTGGCTTGTAGACGCCGTTGGCTATGGCGCGACGAAGCCTCTCCGCCAGCTGCTCCGTCAGCGTCTCCGCCGCCGCCGGATCAAGCATGTAGATTGCATTACTGTCCATAGTGCCGCCTCGTATTCGCCTATACCTTACGCCAGTAATTGTACACGAATCCACCTCTAAAGTCAATCCGGTTCTTCGGAGACGCAATAAAATGACAAAACAAGCCCCTTTCTACCCGGCGTTTGCACGCCCGACGCTTCCGGCGGCGGGTTATGATCACCGGGATGTTATATGGATGTTCTATATATGATAGGGTTGCACCGCGCTACTGTAGGGGTAGCGCTGTGCAACTGTAGGGGGTAGCGCTGTGCAACGGGTACCAGTAGCGCTGTGCAACCCTGCTAAGCGAGTTATCAACATTTTTCTAATCTCGGTAATTGCGGTTTCGTTGCGTTTCTCGCGGGTTTTGGCAAGGTAAGCTTGTAAGCAGCTCGACCAGCCCCCCCTCGGCCTTGCCCGTTTCCCGGACTATCACCCCGCGCCGCGTCATGCGCCTCGCGGGATGGCCATATTATATCAAAATTCGCCGCGTTTAGGTCAAACCTCTGAGCGTGGAGATATCTACCACGGAATACAGAGAAACGCCTTTGGCGGCACGGAAAGCGCATGGACGAATTGTAAGTTCAGACGGGCAGTTCTAAAGCTGCGTATTCACGCGTTTTCTTCTCTTCCTGTTGTGTTTCGAGCGTTTTCAGCCTGTGCACGTAGTGTTTACTAATGGTGTACGCGGCGTTTGCTAGGCGTGTACGGGGGAGTTTTGACGTCATTACACCATAGAAGTGACGTCACTTCAATGGTATAT
>JAEEZC010000269.1 GCA_016288465.1 Verrucomicrobiota bacterium
AGAATATTTCTGGAATTGTGGATTCAGCGTATGATGCAAACAAATGAGAGGGCATAAGCCATGAGTTTTCTGTTGATAGCGACAATGACTTGGAGAGCGTATTTTGGCGTGTATCCCATACCAACGAACAAGGTTGAAGCTTGCATGGTGGAACCAACGTCAGAGGCGCATGCAGGTGAACTGTATGTCGAATGTTCGGTTTCGACGAACAACAGCGCGTACGACGATCTTTCGGTAATGCAGTATTCGAATCTGCTGGAGCGAATCTCTGCCAAAACTGGGATACGAAAAGTGACAGTTTCGTTTGGCTCATGCGGTTACGATGGGATACCGAGCCTCGATTTGCCTCTTTCGACCTTTGCGAACATGACGAATCTCTTTGAACTTAACATTAGTGGCCCGGAGGCATGGTCTAAATGTCGGTTGCGGATCTCGTCTTTTGCGGAGATAGCGCATCTGCCGATAGCGGAATTGGAAGTGCGTAACGTGGTTCCGTTAGAACCTTCTTCTTTGTCTTTGATGCGGAGGCTGAATAGTGTTTCAACAAACGAAAAAGATCTGGTTCCGCATATCCCCAACGGTATAAACGAGTTGCGCCTGAGCGACGTGTCCATGGGAGATTGCTGCGACCTTTCACGATTCCGTGAGCTTGAAAACCTTCTGCTCTTTGACATTAAGAGCAGACAAGTGCGCGGAATCGGTGGCATGGACAAGCTGGGGTTCCTTTACCTTGAAGGTGATTTCCATGTGCCACGAGAAGACATATTGGCGTTGACGCGATTGACCTATGTTCACTTGAAGGGACGGTCCTGGGCGTATTTGTTTGACGGCGGTAATCCTTTTTGCCATATGCCCATAGACACGATGGAACTTGATCTAGTCCCAATTTCCCGTTTGGAGGGGATGGAGAAGTGCCCGCTTAAGTTTTTGCGCGTTGCGGACGCTCCGATAAAGAGTCTGTCCGACATAAGCGAATCGGCGACATTGGAGTGGCTTGTTGTCTGGGGCACGGGGATCGTAAAGGCGGATCGAGAGGCTCTTTTAAAGCGGTATCCCGCATTGAAAAGATTCGAATACACCGATGAGATTGAAGGGTCGGAGATTGTGGAACTGGCACCTCGAGAGGCAAAATAGAAGTAGTGGGAAGTGATTCTGATGAATCGTGAAGCTGTGGAACCTGTCATGGTTGAGTTGCTTGAGACATACACAGTCAACTGCCTCAATCAATACACTTCGATTTCCAGCTCCGCGCCCTCCGCGTCTCCGCGTGAGACATTCGCGCCCCGGTTCGACGACGGCAACCAGACGCTTGTCAAGACCGCGACCGGATTGTGGACGGTGTCTTTTGACGCCGAGAATCGCCCTGTTTCATGGGCCAATGACGTGACAAATATCGTTATGACATATGATCGGCTGTGCCGCAGAATATCAAAAAGTGATGTTAGGTTAGTCTATAAAGATTTTTTGCAAGTTTGTGATAACCTGAGCAATGTCACAATCTGGGATCCTACAGAGCCCGCCGCCACCAGACCGCTGATTAGTGATCGGGGGGCAAATGCGTCTTATTATGTACATGATGGCGGCAAGAATGTCTGTGGAGTTGTTTCGCCGGATGGAAACGTCCTGGCTCATAATATCTCGATTTCGCTGAAAGGCTCTTCTTCGGTGAGACATTCACCGCTTTCGAATTGCTCGTGCGAGATGGCCATGGCGTTTGCCGGTTCTGTCTTCCCCTGGGACATCCCCGTCTTTGCGCAGGGGCTCTTCGAGGGCTCGGCGGCGTTTTGCGAAAGCGGGGATATTCCAAGCCTCCGAGCAGTTGATGATGCGCGGCGCTTTTGCTACAATACGACCTTCATTCCCGAGGAGTGTAGAACGAATCACAGGAGAAGTAGATGAGAAGGCTGTTTGCTACGATGACGACGGTTGCGGCGCTGGCGTCCTGCGCCGGAGAGCTCAAGGTGCCCGTGCTGCAGGGCGAAGGCTGGTGGGGCGGCGCTACGTCCTTTGGCATGAAGGAGCCGTTCGGGCTGAACGCGACCGCATTTTCGTTCGACATCCGCAGGGAGAACGACGGCAACCAGGTCGCGCCGCTGATGCTGTCGACCAGGGGCCGCTTCGTGTGGAGCGAGAAGGCGTTCGCCTGCACCATCACCAACGGCGTAATGACGTTTTCCGGCGACGCGCCGATAGAGCTCGCGGAGGAGGGGAGCGACCTCAGGTCCGCGTTCCTTGCCGCGGCTCGCAGGCACTTTCCGGCGAGCGGGAAGACGCCCGACCTCGCGCTCTTCGCGAAGCCGCAGTGGAACACGTGGGTCGAGCTCACCTACTTCCAGAACCAACAGGGCATTCTCGACTACGCGAAGGGCATAAAGGAGAACGGCTTCCCCGTCGGCGGCGTGATCATGGTGGACGACACGTGGCAGCACGGCTACGGCGTGTGGGACTTCGACCGCCGCCGCTTCTCCGACCCGAAGGCGATGTGCGACACGCTCCATGCCGACGGATACAAGGTGATGCTGTGGGTCTGCCCCTTCGTGTCGATGGACTCCCCCGGCTACCGCGAGATGGTCTTCGGCACGCTGGACGCCGGGCGCAACTGCGAGAAGGGCGGCCTAATCATGACCGGCGAGAGGAACGTCTACGGCCACGATGTCGCGAAGACCGTGTTCTGGTGGAACGGCGCGAGCGCGTTCGTCGACTTCACGCATCCGCTCGGAGTCAAGTGGTTCTCCCGCGAGCTGAAGCGCCTTCAGTCCGAATATGGCGTGGACGGGTTCAAGCTCGACGCGGGGGACCTCGACGAGTACCAGGCGCCATATGTGACGCATGTCGAAGCGTCCCCCTCGGAGCTCTGCGAGGCGTACGCAAGGGTCGGCCTCGAGTTCCCGCTGAACGAGTACCGCGCGTGCTTCAAGATGGGCGGGCAGCCGCTTGTGCAGCGCCTTTGCGACAAGGGGCACGACTGGCCTTCGGTGCAGAGGCTCGTTCCGGACATGATAGCATGCGGGCTTCTCGGGCATCCGTTCGTCTGCCCGGACATGATCGGCGGCGGCAGCTGGATGGCGTTCATGCCCGACGCGCCGACGCCTTTGGACCAGGAGCTTTTCGTCCGCAGCGCGCAGGTTCACGCCCTCGCGCCGATGATGCAGTTCTCCGCGGCGCCATGGCGCCTGCTGAAGGGCGAGTTCCTCGACGCCGTCCGCGCGGCGGCCAATACGCGAATGAAGCACGTGGACTACATACTTGAGACGGCGAAGGCCTCCGCCAAGTCCGGCGAGCCGATGCTGAGGGCGATGGAATACGAGTTTCCCGGGCTTGGCGCCGAGCGCATAACCGACCAGTTCATGCTCGGCTCGAAGCTCCTTGTCGCGCCGCAGACCGTGAAGGGCGCAAGGACGCGCAAAGTGTTCGTCCCGACGGGAACGTGGGTCGCGGACGATGGCACCGAGATCGTCGGGCCCAGGACGGTCGATGTCGCGACGCCGATAAGCCGTCTGCCCCACTTCGTCAGGCGATAGCCCCTTTCGGGCTCGTAGGGCCGAGCGCGGATCCGCCTCGGCCCTTTCGCTTCGCTCCGGCGTGCGCCGCCCGGAGGCTACGCCATCCGGTCGATCATGTACGAGAGTATCGCCTCGTCGCCCATCGACTTCTCGCTGCGCCGATAGGCCTCCTCGACCGCGTCTACATAGCGTATGGCCTTGTAGAGCGGCACTTCCGGCGACGAAAGCGCGCCCCGCACGAACCCCATGAGAGTCTTGAAGAACGATTCGCGCACGAACGCCACGTCTTCGTCCTCCGCGCCGTCCTTGAGCTCCCCGAGAATCGCCGCGAGCGCCGCCGCGTCCTTCGCGGCGAATGCGCGGGCGGTCCTTTCGTAGTCCTCGCCTTCGAGCGTGCCGCTTGGCATCGGCAGGTCGATGCGCTGGCATCGCGAGACGATCGTGGGCAGCATCGAGTCCGGACGGTCGGTCAGAAGCAGGTAGACGGTCTTCGGCGTCGGCTCCTCCAGCGACTTCAGGAAGGCGTTCGCCGATTCGGCGCGGAGGCGGTCCGCGCCGCGTATCACTCCGGCCTTCCATCCGCCGGAGAACGAAGTCGTGGACATCGGCCCGACAATGCGCTCGCGCATCGCGTCGACGGTGATGATGCGGGCCTTGCCCTCCGGCTCAAGGGTTGCGACGTCGGGGTGCGAGTCGGCGTCGATCTGCCCGGTTTCGCCCGGGAAGAGCTTGCGGAGGACCATTCCGGCGAGTTCGGACGCGTTGCCCCGCACATCGCCCGCGATGAGATAGCCGTGGGCGGCTCGCCCGGCGTCTATCGCGCGGGAGATCAGCGAATACGCTTCAGCGACGTCCATACCTCTTCCCAGACCTTCTCGGGAGTGCCGTTCGCGTCGACCGTTACGACTCTCCACGGCTCGGCGTTTGCAATCTCGGCGAAGCCCCTGCGCAGGCGCGAGTGGAACTCGCCCCCGGCCCGCTCTATGCGGTCTTCGGGCACTTTGGTTGCGGCGGTGCGCCCGATCATGCGCGACGACGCGACGGACGGATCGACACTGAGAAGTATAGTGAGGTCGGGCTTGAGGCCCTCGCAGGCGAAGTCGTTGGCGATGGATATGACCTCCAGCGAGAGCCCGCGGCCGTAGCCCTGGTAAGCGAGGGTCGAGTCGCTGAACCTGTCGGAGATGACCCATGCGCCGCGGGCGAGGGCGGGCTTGATGACGTTTTTCACGAGCTGGGCGCGCGCCGCGAGGAAGAGCAGCAGCTCGGCGCGGTCGCAGGGCGCGTCTTCGTCCTGGTCCTTGATCAGCGTGCGTATCTGCTCAGAGAGCCACGTGCCGCCCGGCTCGCGCGTGAGGACGACCTCGACGCCCTCCTTTTCGAGCGCTTCCCTGAGTAGCTTGACCTGAGTGGACTTGCCGCAGCATTCGCCGCCTTCGAATGTGATGAACTTGCCTGATGACATCTGCCATGCTCCATAATCGAAATTGCACACGGTCCGTATTCTACCAAAAATCGTCATCAAAGGCAAAGAGCGGCTTTGCCCGTGCAACTCTTTTGTGGTATAATAGTGGAGATGAATGTACAGAGACTGAACTCCAGCTTTGGCGCGCCGGGTCGGATTGTCTTCCGCGAAGGCTTCGCGGGGTATCCTAACGTCGTCATTGCCAACCAGTACGGTTCGGCTGAGATCTCGCTTCTGGGCGCGAACGTCCTCTCGTATCGACCGACGGGGCATTCCGACGTCCTGTTCCGTCCTGCCAGGCGCGACTGCGAGTACAACCGCGGCGACTCCTTCCATGGCGGCGTCCCGGTCTGCTGGCCGCAGTTCGGCAACAGGTTCTCCCGCGATCTGCCGCAGCACGGCTTCGCGCGCAAGACGGTGTTCGAGGTGCGCGGCACCGAATACACCGAGGAGAAGACCGAGGTTGTCCTGGGCCTCAAGTCAGACGACGAGACGAAGAAGCTCTGGCCCCACGACTTCGACCTCGAGTATCGCGTCTCCCTGACGATGAAGCTGAACCTCACCCTCGCGACGCGGAACACGGGCAAGGAGCCTTTCGACTTCAACTGCGGCTTCCATCCCTATTTCCTCGTGCGCGACCGCAACGCCGTGACGGTGCGCGGGCTTGCGGACCTCGAGTACTTCGACGGGGTCGGGAACAAGGCCGGCCTCATGCAGGAGGGCGACTTGGTCATGGACCACGCGACCGACTACATCTACACGCTGCCCGAGGCGCCGAAACACGAGAAGGCGATCCTTGACGCGGGGCTGAGACGCGCGGTCGCGATGGTGTCCACGGGCGACAGCCGCACGGTCGTGTGGAATCCGGGGGTGGATATTTCGCCTCAGTCGGACCTCGCGGCCGAAGACTGGCGGCGTTTTGTATGCGTGGAGCCTGTAAGCGACTGGCCCGGCGGCCGCACGCTCGAGCCCGGCGCCGAACACGTCCTGTGCGCGTCGGTGCAGGCACATCTTGAAGGCGTATAACTCTGAAGGGGCGAAACTATGGAGATTCCTCAGGATCTGAAGTACTGGTACGCGATATCCTGCCCGACGACGGGCATCAGGTTCGACGCGCGCACGTTGGAGCTCATGGACTCGAACCACGACGGACGCATTCGCTCCGACGAGGTTCAGGCCGCCATTGAGTTCATGAAGGGCCGCGGCGTCGACGCCGCGAAGCTCGCCGAGACCGACGAAGAGGCCCAGAAGAAGCTGGACGAGGTCCTCGCCAAGATCGCCGAGCTCGACAAGGCTCCGCCCACGGCTGAGTACGAGAAGGCGCTGGCGGACTGGAAGGCCGAAGGGGAGAAGCCAGAGGTCGCGGTCTGCGGCGCTGCGACGGCGGACGCGGAGGCCGCGCTCGCGGCCGTCGAGCCTGCTGTAGACGAGTTCTTCACGCCTCCTGCCGACATGCCCCTCGTGACCGACGAGCCAGACAAGACTCTTCCTCTCAGGGACCACATCAACCCGAAGCACCTTGAGGCCGTGCTGGCGTTCGCGGAGAAGTGCGTCAAGCCCGTGCTTGGCGAACGCGACTCGATCGGGCGCCTCGAGTACAAGAAGGTCAAGGAGGCGTTCGCCCCGTATCGCGCGTGGACCGCTGCGAAGCCGGTGGCCAGCGCCCCGGAGAAGGCGGGCCTTGTGGAGGAGGAGCGCTTCCTGCGCTACCGCCTGAACCTCGGCGAGTTCCTCGAGAACTACGTGACGATGGACAGGCTCTACGGCGGCAAGGAGTTCGCGGTTTTCCAGACGGGCATACTGCGCATCGACGGCAAGGAGATGAACCTCTGCTTCCACGTCGAGTCGGAGGCCGCCCATTCCGCGCTCGTCGGCAAGTCCAACTGCTGCGTCATCTACCTCAAGCTGACGCGTCCCTCCGAAGGCGCGGAGCGCCTTGTGTGCGCGGTCGTCACGGCCGGCACCGTCGCGGGGCTCTACGTCGGCCGCAACGGCGTGTTCTACGATCGCGACGGCAAGGACTGGGAGGCCGTGATCACGAAGGTCGTCGAGTCTCAGGTGTCTCTTGCGGAGGCGTTCTGGGCGCCGTGGCGCAAGCTCGGCGAGGCGATCGCCGGAGCCGTAAAGAAGTTTCTCGGCGACCGCGACGCAGCCGCCGGAGCCAAGCTGCAGGCCGGGGCGCAGGGCGTCGCCGCCGGCAAGGCGGAGCCTGGCGCGGGCGGTGCCGCGATGGCGAGTTC
>JAEEZC010000270.1 GCA_016288465.1 Verrucomicrobiota bacterium
CATCGGCAGCACCTTCTCGGCGTCGAAGCGCTCGAAGTCGTACGTGAAGACCGCGCCCTCGCACAGCCACTGTCCGTAGAACTTGCCCCAGAGCGCCTTGCCCCATCCGGTCTCGGATATCGTGAAGTGAAGTCCGTCGCGCTCGACGAGGTGCCAGTACTTCGCGGTGACGTAGTGCCCGAGCGCGTACTTGCAGCTGTGGAGCGCCATCTTCGGATACCCCGTCGTGCCGCTCGTGAAGAACATCAGCATCGGATCGTTGCCGTGCGGCGAGTCCGCGGTGCGCTCGAAGACGTCCGAAAACGCCGGAACCTCCGCGTTGAAGTCGTGCCAGCCATCGCGCCTTCCGTAGACGAGCACCTTCTGGAGATGCGCGCCGATCTCCTTCTCCGCGGCGTCCGCCTCGATCGCGACGTCTCCGTCTCCCGTGCAGAATATCGCCTTGACGTCCCCGGCCTTGAAGCGGTACGTGAGGTCGTGCGCCTTGAGCTGGCTCGTGGCGGGAATCGCCACGGCGCCAAGCTTGTGGCACGCGAGCATCGTCGGCCAGAACTGGAAGTGCCTCTTCAATATGAGCATCACCTTGTCGCCCTTGCCGATTCCAAGCGTCTTCATGTAGTTCGCGACGCGGTTGGACTGCTCCATCATGTCCTTGAACGTGAAGCGCCTCTCGCGCATGTGCGCGGAGACGTGGAGCATGGCGAGACGGTTCGGGTCCTTCTTCGCGATCTCGTCGACGATGTCGAATGCGAAGTTGAACTCGTCCTCGTGCTCGAAGCGGACGTGCGCGAGCTTGCCGTCGCCGTCCTCCTCGCACTTGACGAACTTCTCGGCGAGAAGCGGCTCGTTCGGCTTGCGGCGGCGCATGCGCACCATCGGCAGCGACTGCTCGGCGGTGTCGCCCGCCATGATCATCGCTATGAACGTGCACTTCTCGCCGCCGACCGCGATCATGCCGTGCGGAGTGGAGGACTTGTAGAATATCGAGTCGCCCGTGTTCAGCGTCTCCTCGTGGTCGCCGACTTTCACGCGCATCGAGCCGGACACGACGTAGTCGAACTCCTGGCCGGCATGGGTTGTCGTGTGGATCGGCATCTTCTGCTGGCGCTCGTCGTATTCGTACGTCACGAAGTACGGCGTCGCGAGACGGTCCTTGAACATGGCCGCCATGTTGCGTATGAGAATGCCCTGCTCGTCGACCGTAACCGGGCCCTGCCCCGCGCGGTTGACCTGGAAATGCGACAGCTTCGCCGAATGGCCTTCGAGCAGCGCTGTGATGTCGATGCCGAACGCGAGCGCGCACTTGTGGAGGAACGTGAAAGGCGGGTCCTTCCGGCCGGACTCGATGGCGACGTAGTCCCGCTCGTCGACTTCCGTGAGCCGAGCCATCTCGGCCGTCGTCTTGCCGCCTATCTCGCGCAGTTCCTTTATGCGCGAAGATATCTCCTTCAGTTCATTCATCTTCTTGACTCCAGTTGCCTAGTGTTAGCTTCTTTGGTGTAATAAAATCGAAACGCGGACCGCCCTTCGTGACGATCCGCATTTTTGGTGCATTTGGTTGTGGTCTGCCCGAGCCGACTACCCGACAGCCATACCAGCGGATCCGCACCCGCAGATAATAATGCTAATTCGAATAATCGCTATTGCGTTCATTGGCGCGTATTATACCATATTTTTTCGTCGCTGTGTCGTATCCTGCTGTTACGAAGTGAAAAATGACGGTCAGTTCGGCATGTCCCGTCCTCGACCGGAAACGACGGAGGCAACCCTCGCGTCGACAGCGCTCACAACCGCGCCACGCTTTGCAGCCATGAGCGCGGTCGTCAGATTCTCTTCGATGGCCGGTGTCGCTTGCTCGACCACCGGCCCGCCCTGTTCAGCGCGCTGGGGGTCACTCCTCAGAAGCCAATCAAGGTCGCCTACGAACAAAAGCCGGAAACAGGCTGATAGAGCTCATGAAGAGCCTTGTGAAGAATGCGGCGCGCAAAGTATTCCTCGTCATGGACAACCTCAAAGTGCACCACTGCAAGCCAGTGAAGGAATGGTTGGAGAAGAACAAAGATCGAATCGAGGTGTTTTACCTGCCGAGCTACAGCCCGGAGTTGAATCCGGAAGAACGGTTGAATGCGGACTTGAAGCTCGCAATCACGACAAGCGTTCCGAGGCGGACAAAGGATGGCTTGCTGAAGGAGACCGCCGAACACATGAGCAAAGTGAAATCGTCGCCGGAACGAGTGAAATCCTACTTCAAAGACAAGCATGTCGCCTATGCCGCAGACTCACAATAATTCATTGCCGGAGCAATAAACCGATGGGGGCGGGCCACTTGGAACCCGCCCCTTGGCGCCTGTGCCTGAAGCCTCGGATCAGGCTAGTTTGCAACTACGCGAGGGCTTGTCTCGCCGTCGATCCTGACGTCGTCGAAGACCAGGTTGCGGAACGGGCGATCCGGCTTGTCGTCGAAAATGGACGGTTCGCGCACCTTGCCGCGCACATGGCGGAAGCGTATCGAGTCGAACACGCTCTCCGTAGCAAGCTTGTAGTAGAACTTGCAGAAGCCCTTCGCCTCGATCTCCATGTCCTCGAACGAGATGTTGGAGATGTCCACGCCGTGCTCGGGACGCGACCACGCGCCGACGGCGTTGACGGCATAGCGCGTGTTGGCTATCCTGATGCCGCTGAACGAGCAGTCGCGGATGCGCCCGTTTCCGACGCCAAGGCGTATCGCGTTGCAGTCGGACGAAAGGACGCAGTTCGAGACGACAACGTCCGCGCAGTCGCCGTCGCGCTTGAGCCTCACGCCGTCGGCGCGAAGCGTTATCGAGTCGTCCGCCGTGGAGATCGTGCAGTCGGACACGCGCACATGCCGCGAAGAGTCGATGTCGAGCCCGTCGCCGTTGTACGTGTGCGGACTGCGCACGGTGTGGATGTTCGCGCGCTCGACGGTCACGTTCTCGCATCCGTAGACGAAGCAGCTCCAGTACGGAGCGTCCGCCAGCTCGATGTCACGTATGACGATGTCACGCGACTCGACGAACCAGACCATCTGCGAGGGACGCCAGGGAATCTTCAGCTTGTTCGGCGGATGCGTGCCGTCGGGCATCTTCAGGAACGCGCCGACGTTGCCGTCGATCTTGCCGGGGCCGCGCAAAGTGACGTTCCTCTGCTCGATGCAGAGGACGAGGTGGCCGCCGCTCGTGTTGTCGCCGACGCCAAGCCTGCCGCTGTTCTGCGGAGCGACGTCCCGCGCGTTGTAGTCAGCTGGATCGGTGCTTCCCTTCAGGACAGCCCCTTCGTCGAGATGGAAGTCAACCCCGCTCTTCAGGAAGACGGAACCGCACAGATACGTCCCCTTTGGCAGAAGCACCTCGCCGCCTCCCGCCGCGTTCGCCGCGTCAATCGCCTTCTGCACGGCGGCGGTGTCCTTCGCGGCACCATCGCCCTTCGCGCCATAGTCGCGCACGTCGAAGACGGCGGCCTGCGAAGCAAGTGCGAGAATCGCCGCTCCAAACGCTACCAGTTGTCTCATTGTACTTTCCTTCCTCCAGATATGCGCCATGAACCGCCGCGACGGCTCAGCGGATGAACATTACCGTGCCGTGGATCTTCTTCAGCTTGAGGACGCCTCCGCGCACAATGGGCTTCCAGAGACGCGAAGCCGCGCCCGAGACCGAGGGCCTGCCGGAGATGCCTTCGGTCGCCGTCGCGATCTGCACCTCCTCGAGTCCCGCCAGAGCCGTCGGGTCCACCGCGACGACAGCGCCGGCAAAGTCGAGCGTGCCAGTCGCAGTGACAATCGGAGAGCTCAGGTTTACGGACGCAATCTCGAGCGTCGCCCCTTCCAGCTTTAGGTTTCCAGTGACGGCAAGCGCGCCGCCGCCGACAGAGTCGGATATCGCGCCCGAGATCGTCGCCGTCTTGCCGCTCCAAACGTTCACCTTCTGGGTCTTGCCGTTCAGCTCGAAGCCGTTGGCGAAGGTGAGATCTCCGTCGGCGTACTGGCTCTGGAGCTGAATGACAGCGCCAGCCGGCAGATAGTCCGACTCGGGCGAGAGCTTCGCGCCCTCGTCGCCGAGGTTCACCGTCAGGTCGCCGCCCTTGGCCGCGAAACCGCCGCGCAGTCCATACGCAGAAGGATACGCCTTGAACCTCTTCCAGCAGACCTCGCCCTTGCCCGTGCCTGCAGGACGCGTGAACGAGCCGGACGTTTCGACGACGCCGATGCCGTTCGTGCCGTCGGCGAGGCAGATTCCGGCGAGTGGCGAGAACGTCTCGGGCGCGATGCGAGCATGGCCCTGGATGTAGTAATCGCCCGTGAAGGCAGAGTGATCGCCCGTGAAGGCCATGGCGTAGCCGCTGCGGTTGACGTCCGAGGTCTGCAGGTCGCCCGAGCCCGTGAGCGTGGACGAAACGGTGTTGCCCTGGTTGCCGCTTTGCGGAGAGAAGATGAGCGCCGAACCTTCCAGCAGCTCGATCGGATGCGTGATGGCGAACGTCCAGTTGTACGCGGCGATGGAGCAGTAGCCGCTTGCGCGGATGGGCGAGCCGCTCGCGCCAAAGCCGCTGTCGGCCTGGACGAAGACGCCGCCGTTAACGAGGTTCAGTCCGCCCGAGAAGGACTGTGCGCTTAGGAGCCACGCCTGTGCGCCAAGTTCGGGACGGGACTGCTTCTCGCCCGCGATAGTGAGAGCCATCGGCGTATTCGCATC
>JAEEZC010000271.1 GCA_016288465.1 Verrucomicrobiota bacterium
CAGAGAAAACTCGAAAATCAGAAGAAGGGGAAGATATGACGTCATACTCAATGTCCGATGCCAACGGGAAGCTGAAACTGGCATTGGCGACGCTGGCGGCGTTCACCACGGCCTTCGCCGCGCCGGCAGCCTCCGAAGGGATGTTTCCCGTGGAAGGGAAGATGCTCGTGGGCGTCAACTACTGGGGCTCGAAGGCGGGCGTCAGGATGTGGAGGGCGGACGCGTGGGACGAGGCGTCCGTCGAGAAGGACATAGCCGCGCTCGCGGCGAACGGCGTCGAGCTGATGCGCGTCTTTCCGACATGGAGCGAGTTCCAGCCTCTCATGATGGAGCGCAAGTACCAGTGCTCGCCGTCGCTCGTGCTGCGCGACGGGAGCGACGAGGAGATATACGATCCGCTGTGGCTCGATCCGGGGGCGGTCGCGCGCTTCGAGAAGTTCTGCGAGATCGCCGGACGCCACAACGTGAAGCTCATGGTCTCGCTCGTCACGGGCTGGATGTCGGGGCGCCTCTTCACGCCGCGGATCGTGGAGAACAGGAATCCCATCACGGACCCCGAGGCCGTGATGTGGGAAGGGCGCTTCGCCCGCGCGTTCGTGCGCAGGTTCAGGGGCCGCGGCGAAATCGTCGCGTGGTGCCTCGGCAACGAGAGCAACTGCATGGGCGCGGCGGATTCGCGCGCGCAGGCGTGGCTGTGGCTCAGCACGATCTCGTCCGCGATACGCATGGAGGACTCGTCTCGTCCCGTGATCTCGGGGATGCACAGCCAGACTTCGGACGGCTTCGGCCCGCAGCGCGGAAACTACAACAAGTGGACGCTTCAGATGCAGGGCGAGCTTCTCGACCTGCTCACGCCCCATCCGTATCCCGCCGCGTTCCGCATCGAGGCGAACAGGGGCCCGTTCAACGGATTCCGCAACGCGCTTCATCCGGCGTCGCAGTGCCTGTTCTACTCCTCGGTCTCGGGCAAGCCCGCCTTTCCGCAGGAGGTCGGCAGCCTCGGCCCGAGGATGTCGCCGGACTGGATGAGCGCCAAGGGCATGCGCCAGCAGATGTTCACGTGCTGGGCGCACGGGCTCGGCGCGTACCTCTGGTGGTGCGCGTTCATGCAGACGCATCTCGACTATCCGCCGTATTCGGAATGCCACATGGAGCCGGAGCTGGGTCTTCTGAACGCGGACGAAGCCAGGACGCCGAAGCCGATGGCGAAGGAGCTCAGGGCGTTCCGCGACTTTCGCGATTCGCTGCCGTTCGGCGCGCTGCCCAGGTACAGGACGGACGCCGTGTGCCTCGTCTCGGAGCGCGAGGAGTTCTACCATCAGACGTTCGGCGCGTTCATGCTCTCCAAGGCCGCCGGCTTCGACCTTGAGTTCGTCGGCGCCGATTCGCGCGAACTGCCCGACGCGGACTTCTACATCCTTCCGTCCGGACAGGGCTGGGGGACGTACGCGCGCAGGACGTGGGACGAGCTGGCCGCGCGCGTGAGGAAGGGCGCGACGCTGCTCGTTTCGCGCGGATTCGAGACGGGCTACATCGACTGGCTGGGCGTAACGGGGCTTGAGCAGACGACTTACCACAAGTGGCGGAAGGAGTCGTTCGAGTTCGAGGGGCGGAAGATGTCGTTCGCAGATTCCTACACCGCCGAGCAGAAGCCGGTCGACTGCGAGGTTCTGGCCAAAGATTCCTCGGGCAATGTCGTCGTGAGCCTCAGGCGCCTCGGGAAGGGCAAGGTGATCGCGGTCAACTTCGCGCTTGAGAAGTGCATCATCGAGCAGGAGGGCGAAGTCGTGGACAACGGCTTCTCCAACGAGCTTTGGCGCATCTACGCCTACGCCGCGCGCGAAGCCGGGGTGAAGCGCCTCGTCGCGAAGGACGATCCGCGCCTTGTCGTCACCGAGCATCCGCGCAAGGACGGCACGGCGCTCGTCGTCGCGGTGAACACGCACGACAGGCCGGCCGAGTTCCCCGTCAGGGTCGCGGGCAGGGTCGGCCGCGTCTGGAACGGCATGTACAATGAAGGGAAGCTTTCGATCCGCGAGAACGACGGATGTGTATTCGAGGTTGAAAACGAGGAATGAAAATGTGCAAATGTGAAAATATCCAATATCCAATATCCAATGCCAATGGGAACAATACCAATTGGAATAGGAAACTGGCATTGGCGGCACTGGCGACATTGGCAACATTTACCACGGCTTTTGCGGGCATCAAATACGACATTCCGATGATGGATCTCAAAAACGAGGCGGGGCCCAACGGAACGCATGTCGGAGACTTGTGCCTTGCGGGGAAGAAGTACTGGGCTTCGCTTTGCGTCAAGACTCCGAGCCGCGTCACGATCCCTCTTGGCGGCGGAGCTGTTTCGCTCAGCGCCGTCAGCGGAGTCGACTGCCGCAACGAAGTGGACGAGCCCGCGACATTCCGCATAGTCGCTCCGGACGGAAAGGTCATGTGGGAGAAGGCTGGCGTCAAGAAGGGCGTGCGGCTTGAGGCCAAGGTGGACCTGACGGGCTTTGAGTCCGTCGTACTTGAGGTGTCCGGCGCGGACGGCATCATGGCCGGCTGGGCGTTCGGAACAGTCTTCGAGTACGCCGACGGGAAGTATCCGCCGAACGACGTCAGGATGCACACGCCGCAGCTTGGCATTCTCACGCCGCCGGAAAGCGCGAAGCCGCGCATCAACGGGCCCGTCGTCTATGGCGTGAGGCCCGGGCATCCGATCATCTACCGCGTGCCCGTCACGGGCCAGAGGCCGATGAAGGTGAAAGTTGAGAGTGAGAAGTTGAGAGTAGAGAGCGGCAAGAAGACCGCTGGAAGTGCGAAGTCCGAAGCCGGAAGCGCCAAAGCCGCCCAGCTGCACTTCAACCCCGAGACGCACGTCCTCACGGGTTCCATAAAGGAGCCTGGCGAATACAAGCTGACGTTTACGGCGGAAAACGCGAAGGGGCGCGATCGCCGCGACTTCACGATCAAGGTCGGAGACAAGATATCGCTTACGCCTGCGATGGGCTGGAACAGCTGGAACTGCTTCAGCTGGAACGTGACCGCCGCCGACGTCCGCAACGCGGCGGATGCGTTCGAGAAGACCGGGCTTGCCGAGCACGGCTGGTCCTACGTCAACATCGACGACTTCTGGCAGAACAAGCCAAAGTCCTGGATGAAGGACCTTCACGGCCCGGTGCGCGACGAGAACGGCAAGATCAACACGAACAAGCGCTTCCCGGACATGAAGGGCCTCGTCGACTACCTCCACGCCAAGGGCTTCAAGGCCGGCATCTACTCCTCGCCCGGGCCGACGACGTGCGGCGGATGCGAGGGCAGCTGGCAGCACGAGGCGCAGGACGCGAGCACATATGCGGAATGGGGCTTCGACTATCTGAAGCACGACTGGTGCAGCTACGGCGACGTCGCGACCGGCGAAGGACAGGAGCGGGCGATGCGTCCGTACCGCGTCATGGGCGACGCGCTGAAGGCGCAGAACCGCGACATCCTGTTCTCTCTCTGCCAGTACGGCAAGGACGACGTCGGCTCATGGGGCGTGAAGGTCGGCGGGCAGAGCTGGCGCACGACGGGCGACGTGTTCGACAGGTGGTCGTCCATCGCGAACGGAATAAAGATACTCAAGTCGCAGTGGCGCCACGCGGAGCCGGGCGGATGGAACGACCCCGACATGCTCTGCGTAGGGCCGATGTGCTGGAACGAGTTCAAGGGAAGCCGCCTTGCGCCTAACGAGCAGTACACTCACATTTCGCTCTGGGCTCTCGCCGCGGCTCCGCTCATGATCGGGTGCGACATGACGAAGCTCGACGACTTCACGCTCTCGCTTCTCAGGAACGACGAGGTGATCGCGATCGACCAGGATCCGCTCGGGAAGGCGGCCGCGTGCATAGTGGACAAGGGCGGCTACGACGTCTGGGCGCGTCCGCTCGCGGACGGCTCAATTGCCGTCGGCCTGCTGAACTACGGCCTTGAGGAGCGCGAGATCGCCTTCGACATTGCCGCGGCCGGCATGGAAGGGGCGTGGAAGGTCCGCGACTGCTGGCGGCAGAAGGACGAGGGGACGGCGAAGGGGGTCTACAAGGCGCGCGTCTACGGGCATGCGACGCATCTCGTCCGCTTCATCCCGGGGAAGGACGCTAAGCTGCGCGTCGCCGACATTCGCGAAGGCAGATGAAAATGCGCCAATGTGAAAATATCCAGTATCCAATATCCACTGCCAATGGAAATTGGATGTTGGTATTGGCAGCATTGGCAACATGCGCCACGGCTTTCGCCGCGCCAATGCCTTCTGTCACCGTAGACGTGCAGAAGGTCGACGAGACGGTCGAACCCGTCCCGATGACGGAGAGTTTTGGCTACGAGGCGAAAGACGGACTTCTTCTGAGAAACGGCAAACCGTTCTTCTGGACTTCCGACGGGTCTTCGCTCGGCGGCGTGCATTCGACGCCGCTCGGCCTTTGGCTCGCGAAACTGCACGGGACGACGCTCGTCAGCATGCCGCATTCCTCCTGCGTTGTCAGGGGGGCGGAGCAGGCAGATGGAATACATCTCACGGCGACGCTCGACGAGTCGTATTTCAGCTGGCTGCGCGAGGCGATCCGGCTCGGATTCCTTGTCCAGGCGCCGGAAGGTGCGTTCCATCCGGCTCAAAGCGGTTCGCTACCACAGCTTCTGACGAAGCATCCGCAGCTTCTCGAGTCGATATACGATCACGGACACTACATGGGCGCCGATCCCGGCGGCGAGCTTGGGCTGGCGCTCCTGGACGCGAAGCGCAGTCCGCTTTTCACGTACGGCGGCAGGACGGGCTTCTTCATGCCGGAACTCAATCGCGAACCGGGGCCGGATCCCTACAACAGCCGCGTGAAGGAGGGTTTCCGCAAATGGGCCAGGGCGAAATACGGAACGCTGGACGAGGCGAACGGGGTTTGGAAGACGTCCTTCGCCTCGTGGGACGACGTAGTCATGCCGCATACGGTCGGAGAGTGCGTGACGGACGCATCCTCATATGCAAACCCCGGCTGGCAGGCGAATCTGCCGACCGTCCGCGACATCCGCAACAAGCGCGCCGCGATGCGAGCGAAGGAGCGGCGCGAAACGCCGGAGATGTACTGGGACTGGATGCTCTACGTGCAGGCGGACACCACCGCCGCCACGCGCAGGGAGTTCGAGCATGCGCGCAGGTTCGCACCCGCCGCGCTCTTCGGCACGGACGTGCGCGGACACCAGAGCGCGCGCGACAACTACGCCGCCTACGATCCCGTCGCCATCGACGCAATGGCGGACATATTCTACGTCCACTCCTCCGGCTTCAGGTGCTACGACTACGGAAGGCGTCCGTTCGAGCCGAAGACGCTGCACGACGCGATCTGCTGGCCGCTTTTCACGTGCCGCTACTTCAGGTGCAACACGACAAAGCCCATCGTAAATTCCGAGGACATCGTAGAAGACGTGATATCCGCTGCTCCCTCCGAGGAAGCGATGAAGGCGAACGATCTTGCGAAACTCAGCGGACGGCAGTACGGCGTCTGGGAGCGTCCCGACGGCAAGAAGGTGCTTTCCTGCAATTTCAGCCTTGCGGCGATACTGGAGAACGACCGGTCCGACGGCTCCAAGCGGTTCTATGTGGCGGGACGCGCCGGCGCGTCGTTCAACATACTGCTGAACGGAAAGTATCTTGGAAGGGCCGCAGCAAAGGGCGCGTTCTTCAAGTACGACGTCACGAACGCGATCAAGTTCGGCGACAGCGAGAAGAATGTCCTTACCCTTTCGTTTGAGAAGGGCGAAGAGACGCCGGCAGATCCCGGATGCCGCATCCTGACGCAGGACACGCTGGGCAAGTCCGGCGTCTACGGCAAGAAGCACTACACCTCGCAGTACTGGAGCTACCTGACAGGCGGACAGTCCGCTGCCATCGTCTGGCACTGGAACAAGTCCGAGCGCCTTCGCCTGTATCAGGCCCAGATCGCGAGGAAGTTGGCGGCCGCCGCTGAAATCGTCCTGCCAGCCGTCCGCTTCAGGAAGGAGAAGGTCGCGTTTCTCTACAGCTATGCCGCGGGCGCCGGGCTTCCGGCGTCGCAGGAGAGCCTCCACCACGAATTGATGGATTGGGCCGGCGCGCTGGAGTTCACCGGGCACCGCTTCGACGTCCTGGGCGAAGAGCGTTTCCGCAAGGTCGCGGCGGACTATCCCGTCATCGTCGCGCCGGATATCTGGTGCGCGTTCGACGAGACGGTTGAGGCCGCAAGGGAATACGTGCGGCGCGGCGGCGTCCTCGTTGTCACGCCGGGCAGTCTGGGGAAGACCTTTTCACGCTACCGCGACAGCGGTTTTGCCGCGTTCGCGTCGGGCGATACTGGCAAGGGCCGTGTCGTAGTGGTTGAGAAGGGGCTGGACATGAAAACGCTTGCGGGGCGGCTTGCGCCGTTTCTGCCGGCACCGGAGCTTAAGGTGGAGATCGCGCCGTCCGGCGAATTCCCCTGCGTCGAGCGGCTGCTTGCAGGCGATTCGAAGAGGAAGGTGCTGTATCTGCAGAACTGGGGCGGCCTTGACCAGACGTGCCGCGTGACGCTTCCGCCGGAGATGCGCGGCTGGAAGATGACGCGGATGGAGGGAGAGCTGGTCCGCACGGCGGAGGGCGTCGAGACGACGGTAGAAGGGTCGCAAGGCGTCGCCGTCTGCATTCTTTCCGCGCCAGGTGCGAAGGCGCCGGACTTCAAAGTGTCCGATGCGGAGAAAAGCAAGATCCTCTATGTCCGGAATCTCATGCGATTCGGACATCCCGCGCCTGGCAGGAAACGCGTCCTCTTTGCGCTGGACGGTCCCGAGCCCGGCGGCGTCGTAAATCCCTACGCCCGCCATCCGTACACGGGCGTGGAGCTTTTCCCGCACGAGGTCGAGGCGGTGCGCGCTCTCGGCGCGGAGGTGGATGCTGTCCATCCAATGGCCTGGACGCCTGAGCTCCTCTCCAAATACGCGGCGGTCGTGGTGACGGAAGGAAACTCGCTTGACTACTGGCATCCGCTCTTCAGCAAGCCGGGGTTCAGAAAGATGCTTTCTGACTACGTGCAAGACGGCGGGGCTCTTTTCGCGGAAATCTACACCGGACGTTCGCTCAACGCCAACATGTCTTTCTTTTCGCTTGGCAAGGAAGCCTGGGGCGTGGAGATTCCGTGGGCGAAAAATCCTCCACGAGACGCCACGTCCTGCGGTTTCGGCGATCCGCGGCAGATTCTTACGGACGCAGTCGGTACGCATCCGATCGCGGAGGGCATCGGAAAGGTGCAGCTTTTCGCCCTGACGCCTCTCAAGTTTTCGGGCGGCTCGAAAATGGAGAAGGTCGTGTCGCTTCCGAAGACTTCGTCCATGCCTGGGGCATGCGCAGTGGCGGCGCAGACATTCGGGAAGGGGCGCGTCGTTGTCAGCGCCGATCCTATGGCATTCCAGCCGTTCCGCATCACGACCGCGGACAATGCGGCGCTTCTTGTCAATGTGCTTGGCTGGCTTCTTGATGAACCGGTAACAGACCAGACGCGTGCAGCATTCAAAGAAAAATGCAAAGCGCTTGAGTGAGCGGTGATGCAATGAGGAACATGGCTTTCATGCTTGAGTTTGTACTGACGGCGGCGCTTTTTGCGGCGACGTCTGCGTCGGCCACTTCGATTCCGTTCTGCAAGGATTACGGAACGGCGTTGCTCCGTCCCGATCCGACAGGCGCTGGTGAAATCGCCGTCGCCGCGCCGAGGTTGCACGGAGGCGTCGTTCTCAAAGCGGAGAATTTCGGCTTTTCGGTGACGAACGACGACAACGGTGCGGCGATTGCGGCGGCAGTGCGCGAGGCGAAGCGCGTCGGCGCGGCGAAAGTTCTGCTCGCGCCCGGCGTATATCGCTGCTTCGGCGACCCCATCGTGATTGACGGGTTTGTCGACTTCGAGCTTGACGGATGCGGCGCGGAACTCGTTTTCCGCCGTCCGCTGCGGTATCCGATCGAACCTTCCTGGGACCATGATGGGTCGGGCGCGAACTTTGTGATCCGCAACTGCCGCCGCATGAAGATAGGCAACATGGTGACGGACTGGGACTGGCGCACCATGCCGCTTGCGACTTGCGCCAAGGTCGCGGCGACGCACGTGGACGATGCAGACAACGAGTCC
>JAEEZC010000272.1 GCA_016288465.1 Verrucomicrobiota bacterium
AGTGTGACGCCGTACATCCCGCAGTTGTGCGGATTGAGGCCATGGAGGCTGTGGCTCCAGAGCTGGTCGCGTCCGCACAGGAACTCGCCCCGGTCGCCGAACGGGGAGTTGGCGAGCAACACGGCCTTGAAGGGTTCCAGCGCGTTGAAGGCGTTAATGGTCGGCACGACGGTGTCCTCGCACACGTCAACCTGTGCCTGCGAGGCGCAGGAGAAGAGGCCGAAGTCGGGATGGTCGTGGAAACGAGGCGCGCCGCCGTACTTCGAATACGACTTCAGGTGGTGGAGGAGCATCCGGTAGCGTCCGTTGCCGATCGGCTCCTGACGGTTCTCGCGCCAGCGCGGATTGATGCCCATGCCGGTCAAGGCGTGTCCGCGCCGGTTGAACGCCTCCTGAAGGGCGGGGTAGTAGGCGAGGAAGCGGGCGCGGACGGTCGTCAGATCCTCGTCCGGGCCGAAAGAAAGCTCGAGGGTGTTGAACGAGCAGTCGAACGACAGTTCATCTCCGCTTTTCGGATCACGGGCGCGGTAGAGCGCCCCCGTGTCGTCGAGCGCCGTGTCGGGGAAGTCGAAGCGCGCCAGGAATTCCTCGGTCGCCGCATGGACGGCGTCGAAGTCGGTCGCCTTTCCGGGCGTGCGGTTCCAGACGGGAAGCTCCAGCTCGACGCCCACCCGCCGTGTGCGCGGGCGGCGCAGCGGCGCGAAGAAGCGCCGGTCAATGGCGGAGGCAAGCTCCTCGATTGTATCTGGTGGCTCGAACATTTCGCCGAAAATTTTATTATAAGATTCGACACGAAAGAAAATACTTAGTTTCTATCGCTCGTGATAGGCAAACTCTATGCCATGGCGAATGATAATTCCGAAACGATTCCATCACCGGCACAGTGTGCCGCAATGCGAAATTAAAGGACCTGGCGTTCGCATTCGGCGTCAAAACATCGCATGATCTCGTTCACGGCGAGAATGACTGAACGGCGGAGATCGTCCGCTCAATCAATTCGTCAAGCGACCATCCAAGCTGTTCGGCACCGCGCCGAATCACGTCGCGCGAACACCCGGCGGCGAACTTCTTGTCCTTGAACTTCTTCTTGACGCTCTTGAGGTTGAGGTCTTTCGCGCTCTTGGAGGGATACATCAGCACGACCGCGCCCAACAGTCCCGTCAGCTCGTCAACCGCGAACAGCACCTTCTCCATCAGGTGTTCCGGCGCAATGTCGTTGACGATGCCGTAGCCATGCGAGGCGACGGCGCGGTTGATGGAGTCCTCAACCCCGAGTTCCTTCAGGAGAGTCCGGCTCTTCGAGCAATGCTCCTGCGGCCATTGCTCGAAGTCAATGTCGTGCAGCAATCCGACAATGCCCCAGTAATCTTCCTCTTCGCCATAGCCCAGTTCACGGGCAAAGCAACGCATGGTCCGCTCTACCGTCTCGGCGTGATGGAGGTGGAATGCGTCCTTGTTGTAGCGCGTGAGAAGCACCCAAGCCTCATCACGCGTCAGGTGCGTTGTCCTTTTCTGTTCTTCCGCCATTGCCGACCTCACTTCCTTTTCAATCCCTTGATGAAACGAGCCGTCCGCCCAAGCGCCTCAAGCAGCGTTGCACGGGGACAGGCCAAGTTTATGCGAAGATACGCCGCGCCTTTCTCCTCGCCGTAGATCGCGCCAGGCGAAAACTTGACCTTCGCCTCGTGCTCGAGGCGGCGGGCAATCTCGGCGGAAGGAACGCCCAGGGGCGTGGCGTCCACCCATGCAAGATACGTCGCCTCCAGCCTCGCGACCTGAAGCGCCGACAGACGGTCGCGAACGAACGACCGCAGCGCCGAGTCGTTGTCGTGGAGATAGGCGCGCAACGCGTCGAGCCACGGCGCGCATTCGTCCCACGCGACTTTCGAGGCGATGAAGCCAAAGGGATTCAGTTCGCCCGTCCGGTTGGCACGTAGGGCATGGCGGATACTCGCCCGCAAGGCGTCATTCGCGCAGATGACGGCCGCGCACTGGAGCCCCGCGAGATTGAACGCCTTGGAGGCAGACCAGAACGTTGCGGCGTTCTGCGCGAAATCGCGGCCAAGCGAGGCGAACGGCACATGACGCGAACCCGGTATCTGCAGGTCGGCGTGTATCTCGTCGCTCGCGACGAACACGCCATGACGGCGGCAGATGTCCCCAACGCGCCGGAGTTCGTCCGCGCGCCAGGCCCGTCCGGCCGGATTGTGCGGATTCGAAAGAACGAGGAGCTTCGCGTCAGCGGCCTTGCGTTCCAGATCCTCAAGGTCAATTTCGTAGGTGAAGTCTCCTTCGGCCCCGTCGGGCACGGGGATGCGGCGCAACCTGTTTTCGACGATCTCGCAATCCTGGGCATGGATGATTGAATAGAAACAGTTGTAGACCGGAGGCTGTATGATGACTTTGTCGCCCGGTTCGCAGATTGCACGGATCGTTGCCGCCAAGGCGGGGATCACGCCTGTCGCGTCGAGGATTGAATCAGGTTCGACCTTCCATCCGTGCCGCCGCACCAGCCAGCGAACGAGACTTTCATGCCACGAGGAAGGGGGCAGGGCATAGCCGAACACGCCCTCGTCCACGCGACGGCGCAAGGCATCGACGATGGCGGGTGCGGCGCGGAAGTCCATGTCCGCAACCCAGAGCGGCAACACGCCGTCCTCGGCTGGCAAATCCCACTTCTCGCAGTCTGTCCCGCGCCGGGCAATGATCGTGTCAAAATCGTAGTTCATGGTACTCTCCCTTCGGCCCGCATATTATCCCGCACAATGGCTCCCGAATGGCAATTACGCCGGAAAGAGGCCCTTGCTGATGTAGCGGTCGCCGCGGTCGGGGAAGAGCGTGACGACGTTGCCGCGGAGCTCGCCGCGGATGGCCTTCAGCGCAGCGGCAAGCGCGCCGCCCGAAGACGAGCCCGCTACGATTCCCTCGCGCCGGGCGAGCTCGCGCGAAGCGGAGAACGCCTCGTCGTCCGTCACCTTAACTACCTCGTCCACGAGCGAGACGTCCATCGTGTCGGGGATGAAGTCGTTTCCGATTCCCTCTATGTTGTAGTCCGCATGCTCGCCGCCGCCCATCGTGGAGCCGACGGGGTCAGCGAGAATTGCGCGGATCTTGGGGTTCCTCTCCTTGAGGTAGCGCACGACGCCGCTGAAGGTTCCGCCCGAGCCAGCACCCGCGACGAACGCATCGATCTGTCCGTCCATGTCGCGCCAGATCTCCGGGCCAGTCGTCTCGTAGTTGGCGCGCGGGTTCGCCGGATTGTGGAACTGCCCGAGGACGACCGCGCCTGGTGTCGAGGCTGCGATTTCGTCCGCCGTCTTCTCGGCGAGAAGCATTCCGCCCGCACGCGGCGTGCGGACGATCTCCGCGCCAAGCGCCTTGAGAAGCGCGACCTTTTCGCCAGAGAACTTGTCAGGCACGACGAACACGACGCGGTAGCCGCGTCCGAGCGCCGCGAACGCGATGCCGATGCCGGTGTTGCCGGCTGTGCCCTCGACGACGGTGCCGCCTTTCTTCAGAACGCCGCGTCTCTCGGCATCCTCGATCATGGCGCGTCCGATGCGGTCCTTCACGCTGCCGCCCGGATTCGCGAGCTCCAGCTTCGCGTAGAGCTTCGCGCCCTCGGGAATGTCGAAGCGGCCGATCCTCACCAGCGGAGTGTTGCCGATGAGCTCCTGATATGATTCGTACCTCATGGCAGTCACGCTTTCGCTATGGCGTTCTCGATGTCGCTCCAGATGTCGTCGGCATCCTCGATGCCGACGGAAAGACGGATGAGCCTGTCCGTGATTCCGACCTTCTCCCGCGTCTCCCTCGGTATGGAGGCGTGGGTCATCGATGCGGGGTGGCAGACGAGCGACTCGACCCCGCCAAGCGACTCGGCGAGCGTGACGAGGCGAAGCGCGCGGAAGAACTCGCGGTGGTCCTTGCCGTCCGCAAGCTCGAACGAGATCATCGCGCCGCCGTTCTTCGCCTGCCTGAACTGGATGTCGTGTCCCGGAAAGTCCTTGAGACCCGGATACCACACACGCGAGACTTCGGGGTGCGCGGCGAGCCTCGCGACCAGCGTCTCGGCGTTGGCGACATGACGGTCCATTCGCACGCCCAGCGTCTTGATGCCGCGCACGAGCAGGAACGAGTCGAACGGACCCAGCACGCCGCCAGTCGCGTTCTGGATGAACGCAAGGCGTTCGGCGATTTCCGCGCGGTTCGTGACCGCGAGCCCCGCGACGACGTCGCTGTGTCCGCCAAGGTACTTCGTGGCGGAGTGGACGACGATGTCCGCGCCGAGCGCAAGCGGCTTCTGGAGATACGGCGTCATGAACGTGTTGTCGACGATCGTGAGGATTCCGCGACGCTTCGCGACAGACGCGGCCGCGGCGAGGTCGGTGACGGTGAGAAGGGGATTCGCCGGCGACTCCACGAGAATCGCCTTCACCTCCGGCGTGATCGCCGCATCGAGCGCGGACGCGTCGTCGGTGTCCGCAAGCGCATAGCCGAGTCCGAACGACTTGAACACCTTGTCGAGGACGCGGAACGTGCCGCCATAGACGTTCTTCGAGATAAGCACCTTGTCGCCAGTTCCGAAGAGCGACAGGACGGCGGTAATCGCCGCCATTCCGGAGCCGAACGCGAAGCCGTGCGTTCCGCCTTCGAGGTCGGCGATCAGCTTTTCGAGTGCTGCGCGCGTCGGGTTGCCGGTGCGGGAGTATTCCCAGCCGTAGGTCTCGCCCAATGCGCGCTGTCGGTAGGTCGAGGTCTGGTAGATCGGCACGTTTACCGCGCCTGTCGCGGCATCGCCGTCGATGCCGCCGTGAATGAGCAGAGTAGATTCCTTCATTTTGAAAATGCCTTTAGGGGGTTCAGTTGAATTGTCGGTTGCGTCACGTCAGCGATGCGACGCTCGACATCGAAACTGAACCGCTTCCGCGGCATTCTGAAGAAATGAAGTCATTGTATGTCCTTTCGCCGAGCATTATACCACGGCGCCCCGCTCCGCCGCCAATAGGAAACGTTTCCGTCAAGGAATAGGCCGAAGCTATAGCCATCGGTCTGAGCATCGTCGCACTTAAACCTATACTCGTCTATGCGTGAGATATAACGGAGTGCATAGAAAGTGAAATGACGAATTTGGGTTTACAATTTGCGTAAAGAAACGGTGCTGGAGCTAACATAATGTGTGAGGCACTGCGCCGAATACGAGCGACTTCATGCGGAATATCGTCGTTTTGCGGCAGGAAGCGGCTTGGAGTGCGGACTTGGCACGGACTGTGCAGAACGGCAGTGACATGGAACGCATACACGACATATACCGTCCGACGGAAGAGCGCAGTCACGACTGGCGCGAAGTCGAACGTTCGCTCACCGACGAAGAGCTCAAGGCTCAGACTTCGCGCTGCATGAACTGCGGCCAGCCATTCTGTCATGCGTACGGCTGTCCGCTGGGCAACCTTGTGCCCGACCAGAACCGCGCAGTGGCGCAGGGCGACTGGAGAAGGGCCTACGATCTGCTTTCGGCGAACTCGGACTTTCCCGAGTTCACGTCGCGGATATGTCCGGCGCTGTGCGAGGCTTCGTGCGTGCATGGTCTGGACGAGGAGGCGGTGATGGTCCGCCAGTCCGAGAAGCGCATAATCGAGACGGCGTTCGAGAGAGGATGGGTCGTGCCTCGTCCGCCGAAACAGGAGAACGGCAAGTCGGTGGCGGTCATCGGCGCGGGCCCTGCCGGACTTTCGGCGGCGGTCACGCTTCGCCGCAGGGGATGGTCCGTTACCGTGTATGAGAAGGAGAAGGGCATCGGCGGCCTTCTTCGCTATGGAATTCCGTATTTCAAGCTCGACAAGGCGCTGATAGACCGCAGGCGCGCGGTTCTGGAGGCCGAGGGAATCAGGTTCGTGACGGGCATAGAGGTAGGGCGCGACATTTCGGCTGAGTGGCTGGCGAAGCGCAACGACGCCGTCGTCGTCGCAATCGGCACGCCGGCTGCGAGAGACCTCAAGATTCCCGGAAGGGAGCTTGCGGGCATACATCTCGCGCTTGAGTATCTTGGCGGACAGAACCGCGCCATTGGAGGCGAGATCGAGGCGAATCCGATCAATGCGCATGGCAAGCGCGTTCTCGTCATCGGCGGCGGAGACACGGGCAGCGACTGCGTAGGAACTGCGACTCGGCAGGGCGCCGCGAGCGTCGAGCAGGTCGAGATCATGCCGAAGCCGCCGGACACGCGCGATTCGTCGACGCCCTGGCCGCTCTGGCCTTACATGCTGCGCACGAGTTCCAGCCACAAGGAAGGCTGCGAAAGGCGCTGGAACATCAACTCTCTGAGGTTTCTGGGCGACGGACGCGTCTCGGGCGTGGAGGTGGAGACGGTCAAGTGGGAGTTTTCGCCGGAGGGCCGTCCGATGAAGTTCAGTGCCGTGCCGGGCACAAAGGAGGTCATCAAGGCGGATCTCGTGCTGCTTGCAATGGGCTTTACGGGAGTTCCGAAGGAGAATCCGATCGTTTCGCAGCTCGCTCTTGCGCAGACGCCTCGCACGGCGCTGGTCTCCGATCCGGCGCACAGCGTATTCTGCGTCGGCGACTGCGCTTCCGGCGCGTCACTTGTGGTTCGCGCCCTCGCCAGCGGCAAGGGCGTTCCTCTGATGTAACAGGCTTCTTTCCCCACAATGCCCTGCACTTACGCAGGGCATTGTTTTACCCTATCGGCTGCGCACAGGATTTCCGATTACGCTTCGACGCCGTGGTTATGGTAGACTAACCGCGAGTGCCAGCTGGAGGAATTCGGCTAGCGAAGTCATCTGAAACTGCAATGCGACAAGGAACGACGATGAGCGACAGACAGGAGTTGAACAGGAATCTCGCCCAGATGCTCAAGGGCGGCGTGATAATGGACGTGACGACGCCCGAGCAGGCCAAGATCGCGGAGGCCGCTGGCGCCTGCGCGGTCATGGCGCTGGAGCGCATTCCGGCTGACATACGCGCGGCCGGCGGCGTCTCGCGAATGAGCGACCCGGCGATGATAAAGGGCATTCAGGCGGCAGTCTCGATTCCCGTGATGGCCAAGTGCCGCATCGGGCACATCGCCGAGGCCAGGATTCTCGAGGCGATAGAGATTGACTACATCGACGAATCGGAGGTGCTTTCGCCTGCCGACGACGTGCGGCACATCGACAAGACGAAGTTCAACGTGCCGTTCGTCTGCGGCGCGCGAGACCTGGGCGAGGCGCTGCGGCGCATCGGCGAAGGCGCGACGATGATACGCACCAAGGGCGAGCCGGGCACCGGCGACGTCGTGCAGGCGGTGCGCCACATGCGCAAGATGCAGTCGGAGATACGCCGGGTCGCGTCGCTTCGCGACGACGAGCTGTACGAGGCCGCCAAGGAGCTCGCCGCTCCGCTCGACCTCGTCAGGTTCGTCCACGACAACGGGCGGCTGCCCGTTGTCAACTTCGCGGCTGGCGGCGTCGCGACGCCCGCCGACGCGGCGCTCATGATGGAGCTTGGCGCGGAGGGCGTGTTCGTCGGCTCCGGCATCTTCAAGTCGGGCGATCCCGCTAAGCGCGCCGCGGCGATTGTGCAGGCCGTGACAAACTGGCAGGACTCCAGGCTCCTTGCGCAGCTCTCCGAGAACCTCGGGCCTGCGATGGTCGGCATAAACGCCGACGAAATCGAGACGATCATGGAGGAGCGCGGCAAGTGAGGGTCGGCGTGCTGGCGGTGCAGGGCGCGTTCGCCGAGATGGAGGCGTACTGGCGCGCGCGGGGAGCGGAGGTCTTCGAGATACGGCAGACCTCCGACCTCGGACGCGGCATGGACATGCTGGCTCTGCCGGGCGGGGAGTCCACTGTGCAGGGCAAGCTGCTGAACGACCTGGGGCTGTTCGCGCCTCTCAAGGAGTCCGTCGCGGGCGGACTCGGAGTGTTCGCGACATGCGCCGGACTCATCCTTCTTGCGGAGAGAATAGACGATCCTGGCGGAAGCGCCGCCACGAGGCCGGAGCAGTGGTTCGGCGTGCTGCCCGTGGCCGTGCGGCGCAATGCGTACGGACGACAGCTCGGCAGCTTCACGACACGCGGCGAATTCGACGGACGGCATGATGTCGAGATGACGTTCATTCGCGCGCCGGCGATAACGGACGTTCTGTCGCCCGAGGTGGAGACGCTTTCCACTTTCGACGGAAGGCCCACGTCGGTGCGATGGCGCGGCATAACCGCTTTCACCTGGCATCCCGAGCTGAACATGCACGGGCCGGGCGTGGTATAATATGCGTCAATGCTGACTACATACATCATCGGATCCCTCGCGCTGATCGTCAAGCCGGGGCCGGACCTAATGTGCACCATAGCGACGGCGCTTTCCGAAGGGAAGGCGCGCGCCGCCACTTTAATGGCAGGGCTTGTCCTCGGCTGCTGGCTGTGGATAGTGCTGCTGGCGGTAGGCGTCGCGGCGTTCTTCGCAAGCCACGGATTCGTTCTGACCGTGGTGCAGGCCGTCGGCGTCGCGTACATCGCATATCTCGCGGTCTGCTCGTTCAAGGACGCGTGGCAGACGTTTCGCTCAGACGCCGCGGGCGCCTTCTGCGGCGCCGAGGGCAGCGGATGGCGGCTTGTCTGGCGCGGAGTCATGATGTCCATGTCCAATCCGCTGACAATCCTCTTCTTCCTGGCGTTTCTGCCGGGCTTCACGCATGCAGACGCGGCGCTTTCGCCGACCGTGCAGACGCTCTTGCTGGGGCTTCTCTTCTGCGCGCTTGTGCCGTTCGTCTATTTTCCGATCATAATGGCGGCGGACTTCTTCCGCGCGCGGCTGATTGGGTCGAAGAAGTCTCTGGCCTGCCTCAAGCTTGTGTCCGCGCTGCTGCTGTCCGCAGTGTCGGTCGTCCTGCTCGTCGGCATGCGGACGGCAATCGCGCCGCGGTAAGGGCAGGACCAGGCCGCAGGAAACGCGGCTTAGTCCAGAATGCCCTTGGAAGGCGGCTCGGAGTCGTCCCACCAGGAGCCCTTCGAGAAGGACGCCTTGGAGATGGGCTTCGTCGTGAGCTGCTTGCCCTTGGCTCCGGCGGAGCGCACTTCGACGACGGGCTTCTTCTCGGGCTTGCCCGTCTCGCGGTTCGTGCGGTCCACGAGGTCGAGGGGACGGTAGAACTGCTGGTGTATCTTCTGTCCCTTGGCGGGCTTGTACTTGACGTACAGGACCTCCCCGCAGCCTTCGGTGAAGAGGATTATCTTCGACTTCGGCTTTTCGGGCGCGAGGCGGTACTCCTTGTTGCGGATCAGGCCGCCGAACGTGAAGCGCTTTATGTAGCTGAAGCCGTAGCCGCCCTCTTCGTAGACGCAGGTGAAGCTGCGCGAGTCACGGTCCTTCTCCTGGTTGTAGCGGATGACGGACAGCAGGTCCTTGTCCACGAAGATCTTGTCCTCGGGCTGCACCTTCTTGAAGCGGCCGTCGCGCCATACGAGAACGAGCTCGTCGAGGGACGAGCACTTGAAGAGCTCGTCGCCGGAGCGGAGCCCGGAGCCGATGTAGCCGTTGTCGCGGTCCCAGCGGATGGTCAGCTCGCTTGCGGTTATCGCGCGCACGTCCACCTGCTTGAAGGCGCCGCTTGCGATCTTCGTGCAGCGAGGGTACTTCTTGCCGTACTCCTTGATGAGGCCCCTGATGTACTTGATGACGAAGGCCTTGAGGTGCACGAGGTTGTCCTTGACCTCGGCCTCCTCCTTCTCGATCGCCTTGATCTCGTCGCGGTTCTTGTCGATGTCGAACTGGGAGATCCTGCGGATGGGTATCTTGAGCAGCCTCTCGACGTCCTCGTTGGTTACGTCGCGCCTGAGTTCCGCGCGGAAGGGCACGAAGCCGGCCTTCACGGTCGAGAGTATGCCCTCCATCGTGCGCTCCTTCTCGATGCGCTTGTAGATGCGCTCCTCGACGAAGATGCGGTCGAGCGTCCTGGCGTGGAAGAGGTCGTCGAGCTCCGCGAGGCGGATCTCCTGCTCGCGCTTGACGAGGGCGACGAGGCTTTCGACGTTGTGCCTGAGTATGTCGGGGACGCTCATCAGCTTCGGGCGGCCTCCGTCGAGGACTATCGGCCTTGACGAGATGGACCTCTCGCAGTTCGTGAAGGCGTAGAGCGCGGTGATCGTCTTCTCCTGGCTGGCGCCGGTCTGAAGCTCGAGCTCGATGCGCACGGAGTCGGAGGTGAGGTCGTTGAGGCGCCGGACGGGCACCTTCTTCTTCTTGATGGCCTCTTCGATCGAGTCGGCGATGGAGTCGGTGGTCTCGCCCCACGGAAGCTGCGTGATGACGAGCTTGTTCTTGTCGAGCGGCTCTATGACTGCCCTGACCTTGACCTTGCCGAGCCCCTCCTGGTACTCCGAGACGTCCATGACGCCGCCGAGCTGGAAGTCGGGGTAGAGCGCGAACGGCTTCTTCTGCAGTATCGCGATCTCGGCCTCGAGCAGCTCTATGAAGTTGTGCGGCAGAATGGCCGTTGCGAGGCCGACCGCGATGCCGTCCGCGCCGAGCATCAGCAGCAGCGGTATCTTAGACGGCAGGTAGACGGGCTCTTCGCGGCGGCCGTCGTAGTTCGGCACGTAGCGAGTAGTCTTCTTGTTGAAGACCTCGTTGCGCGCGAGCTCGGTGAGCCGGCACTCGATGTATCGCGTCGCGGCGTGCGGCATGCCGGTGTAGAGGGAGCCGAAGTTCCCCTGCCCGTCGATGAGATAGCCCTTGCCCTTGCCCCAGAGCTTGTTCGCCAGCACGCACAGCGCGTCGCCGATCGATGCGTCTCCGTGCGGATGGTACTGCATCGCGTGGCCGACGATGTTCGCGACCTTGGTGTAGCGGCCGTCGTCCTTCTCCCAGAGCGAGTGGAGGATGCGGCGCTGGACGGGCTTGAGCCCGTCTTCCACAGCCGGTATCGCGCGCGAACAGATTACGTAGGCGGAATACTGCCTGAAGTTGAAGTCGAAGAGGTCCCGCATCGGCCCTGCGCCGGTGAGGCCCTTGCTTACTGCCAAAGGAACGGGGGCGGCGTCTCCGCCCCCTTCCTGCTTAGCCGCGAACATGCTCAAGTCGTCGAACAGGCTTGGCGGCTGGGATGAGTCTTTTTTGTCTGCCATCAGAAGTTAGAAGTTCCAGGTAACGCCGACGCCGCCCCAGACGAAGTCCTTGTACTTGCCGCAGTCGGCTCCGCTGGCGTCTTCGGCGGAGCTTCGCAGGTCCTTGTCAAGCGTCTGGCAGTAGGCGACCTTTGCGAAAAGGCCGAAGTTGTCGCAGAGCCTGTAGTCCGCGTTCAGGCCGATCTTCATGGTCGCGAGTCCGGAGCCGCAGTGCGAGGTCCACGAGCCTTCGCGGTAGCCGGACTTCGGGAAGCACCAGTTGTAGTTGCCGTTGCGCCAGACGAACTCCACTCCGGGCGTGAGCGTCAGCGCGTCGGTCGCTTCCAAATCCTTCCTGACGCCGAACTGGAGCAGATTGCCCGCTGTCTCGTGGTATTCGTGGACGCAGTTGAGGTAGGGCGTCGCGTACGGGTTCTTCAGCTCGAAGTGGTGTATCCACTCCATCGTCGTGGACGTGTAGTTGTTGTGGCCGCGGTAGGCGTTGTGCGGGCAGTAGTACCAGATGAACGAGCTGCGGTAGTCGAGGCCCCAGGTGCGGTCGTCGTCGAACCAGAAGGTCCTGCCCCAGTGAACGATGAAGTCCTCCTCGTTGAAGAGCCTCTCGTAGTAGTCGTGGCGCCTCTTCGTCAGGTCGGAGTTGATCCAGATGCCGAGGCCGAGGTAGCCGAGGTCGATGTCTCCGACGGATAGGCTGCCGTTGAGTTCCGCATATGTCTGCCACGTGGGCTCCGGGTTTACGAGCGAGCCGTATAGCTCGTAGCCCGAATATATGCCGGAGTAGCCGCAGCCCGACAGAAACTGGGACTCCGCATCCGCCCTGGCGGCCGAGAGAAGCGCCGCCGCCGACAAGGCGGCCATGGCCAGTTTCTTCATGTCAAACCTCCTCCGCCTTCTGCTTCTGCCTGCCGCGAAACCCGACGCGCCTGCGGTGCTCCACGACGACGCTGCGGACGAAGAAGTACGTGATCGGGCTTGTCAGGAGCGCCAGCGCGATGCCGCCGATGAAGAACGAGAGCATGGCGTCCACGCCGAGCTTGCGCACCGCCTCCCACGACCAGTCCATGCCGACCAGGTTCGAGAGCGAGAGCGAGCCGCCGAAGAGCAGCGCGTCCACCGCCCACATCTGCACCGGGTAGATCACGAGTATCGTCATCGGATTGGTCACGAACGTGCCGATCGTGGCGCCGACCTTCGAGACCCTCATCATCAGCGCAAGCGGCACCGAGACCACCAGCTGGAAGCCGAAGGGTATCGCAAAGCCGACGAACACCCCGAGCGCCCAGCCGCCTGCAACCGCCTCCGGAGGAAGAGGGTCTTTCACCATCTTCTCGCGGATCGAGCGGAAGCATTCGACAATGCCCGCCATCGTCAGATCTGATGCACGAAGAGGCCGGACCTGAGCTTGGGCTCGAACCACGTCGACTTGGGGGGCATGATGGCGCCGGCGTCAGCGATCGCCATCATCTCGTCCACGGTAACGGGCTCCATGGCGAACGCCACTGCGTTCTCGCCGGAGTCCACCTTCGCCGCAAGCTCCGCGTCGCCGCGTATGCCGCCCATGAACGAGATGCGGGCGTCAGTGCGCGGGTCGCCAATGCCGAGAACCGGCGCGAGAAGCCTGTCCTGGAGGTACGAGACGTCCAGCGAGCCGACGGCGTCGGCGCCCTTGGGTATCGACCACGAAAGATCGGTCCAGCGCCCGTCCATGTACATGCGGCAGTTGCGGTCGCCGCGCCTGCCGACGGTGAAGTTCTCGGACACGCGGGACATGAACTCGTACGCCGAAAGGCCGTTGAGGTCCTTGACCAGGCGGTTGTAGGCGAGAATCTTGAGCTGGCTCGCGGGGAAGATCACCGCGAGGAACCATCGCGACTCGCCCTCGAAGTTGTGCTCCTTCGCGTAGCGGCTGGCCGCGGCGCTGCGGTGGTGGCCGTCGGCGATGTACGCGACGGGGACGCGCGCGAAGAGCTCCACGAGCTCGTCGCGCGCGCACGAGGAGGCGCCGCCGATCTCCCAGACCGTGTGGCCGATGCCGTCGGGAGCGGTGAAGTCATAGAGCGGCGCCTTGCGGCACGCGTCTTCGACTACGAGGTCGATCGCCTTGTCGTCGCGGTACGTCAGAAACGCCGGGCCCGTGTGCGCCGAGAGAGTCTCGATGTGGCGGGTGCGGTCGTCCTCCTTGTCCTTGCGAGTCTTTTCGTGCTGCTTCAGGACGCCGGAGAGGTAGTCCTGGGTGTCGAAGGTCGCCACGATGCCGGTCTGGCTGTGCGAGCCCATCGTCTGGCGATAGGCGTAGAGCTTCGGCTCCGGATCCTTCACAAGCGTTCCGCCGGCGATGAGCGCGTCAAGCGCCTTGCGCGCCTGGGCGTACGCCTCGGGCGACGAGCAGCCGGTGCCCGCCGGAAGGTCTATCTCGGGACGCGAGACGTGCAGGAAGCTCTTCGGATTGCCCGCCGCGAGCGCCTTCGCCTCCTCGGTGTCGACAACGTCATAAGGAACGGACGCGACCTGGGCCGCGTCCTCGATGTTCGGCCTCACGGCCGCAAATGCACGAATCTTCACTTGTATGCCTCAGAAGCCCACGTTGACGATCGGGAAGAACTGGAGCTCGGCGTCACGAATCACGTTGACGAGGCCGATCTGGTAGCCGTGCATTGTCTCGGCCCTGTTGATGAGGCCGATCTGAAAGCCCTCGCCCTCGCCGATGAGGTTGACCAGGCCGACCTGCATCCCGCGGAAGCTCATCGCCTCGTTCCAGAGGCCGATCTGGAGACCGAGCATGTCGCCGCGGCCGACCGAGTTGTAGCAGCCGATCTGGATGCCGGAGCCGCTGTCGATCACGCGGTTGCGCAGAACGTTGAGCTGGATGCCCTCGAAGTAGTTGGACTTGCCCCAGAGGCCGATGTCGACACCCGTCACGTTCTCCTGCGCGCTGGAGAAGGGGACCGTGATGCGAAGGCCGACGAGGTCGACCGTGCGGGGAATCTCGCTGAGCGCGAAGTAGGCGGGCCATATGGTGCTTTCGTCCTTGCGCTCGGCCTTTACGGCCTGGGAGTCTTCGGACTTGGGGGACTCCTCCTGCGCGACGAGCGGAAGCGCGAGAAGGGACGCGAGGGCGACAGGAAACAGTTTCTTCATGACTGAATGCTCCATTGGATGTACTTGTTTGAGAAGTATATGATTTTCCGCGGCGAAAATCAAGGGGTTACTGTCACTTTTCGGATGACTACTGGCTCCTCGGGCACGTTCTGGTGCGGGCCGGCGAACCCCGTCTTGACCTTGCCGATGGAGTCCACTACGTCCAGGCCGTCGGTGACCTTGCCGAACACGGCGTAGCCGAAGCCCTGCTGCGTCGGCGCCGTGAAGTCGAGGAAGTCGTTGTCCACGAGGTTGATGAAGAACTGGCTCGTCGCCGAGTCCACAACCATCGTCCGGGCCATCGCGATCGTGCCGCGCTTGTTCTTCAGCCCGTTCATGGCCTCGTTGCGTATCGGCGCGCCTGTCGCCTTCTGGTTCATGTCGCGGGTGAATCCGCCGCCCTGGATCATGAATCCGTCGATGACACGGTGGAAGACCGTCCCGTCGTAGAAGCCGTCCTTCGCGTATTTTGCGAAGTTCGCCGTCGTGATCGGCGCCTTCGCTTCGTCAAGTTCGAGGGTTATCGTGCCCATCGACGTCTCTATCGTTGCTTTCATAGTTCCAATTATACCAAAAATGCCTCTGCTCTGCTTTTACAACTCTTCGAACGCCTTGGAGACGCGCAGAAGCTTCGCCTCTTCAAAGCCGCCGCACACGAACTGCACGCCGACCGGCAGATGGCCTTCGGACGTGAACCCGGCCGGCACAGACGAGGCGCATACGCCCGCGAGCGAGGAGGGTATCGTGTACAGGTCGTTGAGATACATCGTCAGCGGGTCCTGGTTCTCGCCGAACCTGAACGCCGGCGTCGGCGCGCAGGGCGCGACAATCGCGTCGCACTTCGCGAACGCCTCGTCGAAGTCGCGCTTGATCAGCGTGCGGACCTTCTGGGCCCTGCCGTAGTACGAGTCGTAGTACCCGGACGAAAGGACGTACGTGCCCATGATGATGCGGCGCTTGACCTCGGGCCCGAAGCCCTCCGCTCGGCTCTTGGTGTAGAGGGAGTAGACGTCCCTCGACGCGGCGCTGCGGTGCCCGTACCTCACGCCGTCGAAGCGCGCCAGGTTCGCGCTCGCCTCCGCCGGCGCGATGATGTAGTATACGGCCATCGCGTATCCGGTGTGAGGCAGCGACACCTCGACGAGCTCCGCGCCGGCCGCCTCGCACTTCGCCACGGCCTCCTCGGTGATGCGGCGCACCTCCGGATCCATGCCCTCTACGCCGAAATACTCCTTGGGCAGCCCGAGCTTCACGCCCTTGAGCGTAGCGCCTGCGATGGCGGCCTCGTAGTCCGGAACGGGATCCCTGGGCGTCGTGCCGTCCATCTCGTCGTGCCCCGCTATCGCCCCGAGCAGGATCGCCGCGTCCTCGACGCTCTTCGTCATTGGCCCCACCTGGTCCAGCGAGCTCGCGAACGCCGTGACGCCGTAGCGGCTGACGCGCCCGTAGCTGGGCTTCACGCCGACGCAGTTGCAGAAGCTCGCGGGCTGGCGTATCGAGCCGCCCGTGTCCGTGCCGAGCGCCGCGATGCACATGTTTCCGCCGACCGCCGCCGCGCTGCCGCCGGAAGAGCCGCCCGGCACGCGCGAGGTGTCGTACGGGTTCCTCGTCACGCCCAGCGCCGAGTTCTCCGTCGACGAGCCCATCGCGAATTCGTCCATGTTCACGCGGCCGCACGGTATGAAGCCCTTCGACTTCATGTTGCGTATGACCGTCGCGTCGTACGGCGAGACGTAGCCCTGGAGAATCTTCGAACCGCAGGTGCACGGCTGGCCGCGCACGTTTATGAGGTCCTTGACCGCGATGGGCACGGCCTTCGGGTTCTCCGCCGCGAGCGCAAGCGCCTGCTCCTCGTCAAAGGTGAGATAGGCGCCGATCTCCGCGTTCTTCTCGCGGAACCGCGCCGCCAGGGACTTCACCAAGTCAGCGGACGTGAACTCGCCCTTTTCGAGCCCGTCGCGCGTTGCCTTTATGCCAAGTTCGTAGAGTTCCATAACAACAGTTCAGCTCTCGGCCCCTTCGACGATCTTCGGCAGCAGGAATTCGTCGCCCACGCGCGCGGGCGCGTTCGCCAGCGCCGTCTCCGCCGGCAGAGACGGTCTGACCACGTCTTCGCGGAACGCGTTCACGAGCTGCCGCCCGTGCATCATCGGCTCGACGCCCTCGACGTCGACCTCCGAAATCTTCTCGACGTAGCGCACGATGTTCTCGAGCTGCGGCTGGAACACCGCCTTCTCCTCGTCCGTGAGCTCCAGGCGCGCCAGCTCGGCGACGTATCCGACGTCTATCTTCATCGCGCACCTCCGGCCTGCGCCGCCCGCCTCGACCAGCAGGGCGACACCCAGTTGCCGTTCGCCCTGAACATCTGCCGCGGCTTGTCGCCGCCGTCGAGCGTGTCGATGAGGAAGAGCGCCTTGTCGCGGCTTGCGGTGAGATGCCGCCCGTTCCGCGACCACGACGGATGCTCCCAGTTCGCGGGCTCCGCGACCACGCGCGCTCCGCCGTCGCCTGTCGCTGGGTCCATCACCGAGATCGTCGAGCCCGCCACGTATGCTATGCGCCCGTCGGGCCCCCAGTCCGGATCGACGTTCTTGCGTCCTCGCGAGGTGAGGCGGCGCTCCTTGCCCGTCGCGACGTCGACGACCCATATCTGCTGGCTGTTGACGCCGCGCACGAACGCGACGTGCGTGCCGTCGGGGCTCCACGTCGGCTGGCCCTCCACGTCGTACGGGGTGTTCGTCAGGCGCGTCCAAGTCCCCTTGGCGATGCTTATCGAGTAGAGCTCGGGATTCCCCTGGAAGGAGAGTATCGCCGCGACCTTCGATCCGTCCGGCGAGACCGCGATGCCCGTGGGAGTCCCCTTGAACGACCACATCACCGAGCGCTGCCCGGTCGCCGCGTCCATCTGCCATATCTGGGTCGTGCCGCCCTTGTCCGAGATGTACATCAGCTTGTCGCCGACGCCCGACCAGCGCTGGAAGATCACCATCTTGCCGTCGCTCGTGAGCTGGCGCACGTCGCCGCCGTCGGGATAGCACTCGCACAGCTCCGCCGGAATCGCCGAGCCCTTCGCCTGCGCGCGCCCGCGGTTCAGGAACAGCACCTTGTCGGACGCGAAGCCCTTCTGCCCTCCGAACGCCTGGCACATCGCGTCGGAGAAGCGCCTCGCGGCCATGCGGGCGCTCTTGTCGTCCGTGAACGCGGCGGACGACGGCAGGGCCTTGCCGCGGCCCTCGGCGCGCAGCGCCCCCGACCCGCCGGTCACCTTGATCGCGCCCTGCCGCCCTACCGCGAACAGCCCCGAAAGCTCGAGGTTCCTGCCGAGGCTCCGGGCGAACGCCTGGTTGTCCACGTTGATTTCGACGGGAATCTTCTGGACGCCCTTGCCCGTGACGTCCACTATCGTCTCCGCCGTTGCGGCGAAAGCCGCGAGAAGCGCGGCAATGAGTGTGTTGGTCGTTTTCATCGTTGTTCCGAAGTCAGGTTGTGTAGTCCGCGTTGATGTGAACGTAGTCGAGCGAGAAGTCGCAGGTGTAGACCGAGGCCTCGCCCTTGCCGAGATGCAGGTCGACGACGACTTCGAAGGCGTCCTTCTTCATCACGGCGGCAAGCTTCGCGAGCTGCCCCTCGTCGGCGACCTCGCCGCGCCTGAACGCCCAGACGCCGTCGTAGAAGACCTCCGCCTTCATGTCCGCCACCTCCGCGCCCGAATAGCCCACCGCCGCGAGCACGCGTCCCCAGTTCGGGTCCATCCCGAACCAGCTCGTCTTCGCAAGCGGCGACTTCGCCACGGCCCTCGCCGCGCGCGCCGCGTCCTTCTCGGTCTTCGCGCCTCTCACGGTCACGGTCACGAACTTCGTCGCGCCCTCGCCGTCAGTCGCCATCTGCCGCGCCAGCGACACGCAGACCGCCTCAAGCGCCGCGCGGAACGCCTCGAAGTCGCGTCCGCCGCGCGAAATGACGGCGTTGCCAGCCTCGCCGGACGCAAGAAGGAACACCGAGTCGTTGGTGGACTCGTCGCCGTCCACTACCAGGCTGTTGAAGCTCTTCGCGATCGCAAGCTTGAGCGCGCGGCGGAGCATCGCCGGCGAAACCGCCGCGTCTGTCGTGATGAAGCCGAGCATGGTCGCCATGTTCGGCTCGATCATGCCGGACCCCTTCGCCATGCCGCCCACAGTGACCTTGCGCCCGCCGATGGAGACCGTCGCGCATGCCTGCTTGGGCCGAGTGTCCGTCGTCATGACGGCCTTCTCCGCGGCGAGGGAGTGCTCCGCAGACCTGCCGAGCGCGGCCTTGGCGGACTTCATTCCCGCGAGAAGCCTGTCCATCGGCAGCCTGCGCCCTATGACGCCCGTCGACGCGACAAGCACGAGCTTCGGGTCGATTCCAAGCTCGCCCGCCGTCACGAGCGCCGAAAGCTTCGCGTCCTTCAGCCCCTCTTCGCCGGTGCACGCGTTCGCGCACCCCGAGTTCGCGAGTATCGCCTGCACCTTGCCGCCGCGGACGACTTCGCGGTCGTACAGGACCGGCGCCGCGGCCACTTTGTTGGTCGTGAAGACTGCCGCAGCCGCGCACGGCGCGTCCGCGACCAGAAGCGCGACGTCGTTGCGCCCCTCGTACTTTATCCCCGCCGGGACTCCAGCGGCTCGGAAGCCTTTTGCGGACGTTACTCCGCCATCAATCAGTCGGATTTCAGACATCCCGCAAATTATACCATAATTCGCATTGGAAGTGGGGGATATGGTGGAGAGGGAAACGGGGAATGGGGAACGGGGAACGGCCGAAGCCCAACGTACCAATCCCGCCGTCCGCTTCGATGATGGCCTTCGGTAGCTCATCGAAGTGCCGGTTGACACTCGGTTTTTCCCTGCCGCCCAAATTTCCAACGTTGGAAATTCCCGTTTCCTACCTAGGGTTTCAGAGCGCTCTTTGGCCATCTTCTCTCTTCTCTGCCTCCTTACTTCTTTCTATTCCCTGTTCCCTCTTCCCTGTTCCCTCCCTCTTTCCTCCATTCCCCGTTCCCCATTTCTTCAAGCATTCCTAGGCCCAATCTCTCTTCGCCATTAGTCTGAAGTGATTTCTTCCTCAGTCTAAAATAAATTTGTCGCTAGTCTAAAATGAATCTCTCCCTAGTCTAAAATGAATTTGTCCCTAGTCTAAAAAGCGAGCCCCGTTAGTCTAAAAAGCACGCTCGTACTGGAAGATGGATGTGCTCTCCCTGTTTCCTCTATCCGAGCCAAAGCCAGAGGGCAAGCTTCTCTGCCCACGCTTAAGAGGTAAAACCTGACGGGAAAAGCCCGATTTTCCAGAACCGCTGGAAAATTGGATTTTCGAGCTGAAATTTCGTTGCATATGTTAGCGAAAAAGTAAGCGCTCCCAATTTTCCCGCCAATTTTCCATTTTTCCAGACTCTTGGCAAAATTGGAATCTTCGGCTAAAGCGCCGTTGTGTATGTTGGAGAAACAGCTAGGTTATCGGGCTTTTTCCTAATTTTCCATTTTTCCTGGAAAATTAATTTTCCAGAACGGCTGGGAAAATTGAATTTTCTAGCCCAAAAATCGGGCGTATATATTGGTGAAAGAACTTGGTTAGTTGACTTTTCTTCTAATTTTCCAATTTTCCAGAGGTGTCCTGGAAAATTAATTTTCCCGTTTTTCAATTTTCCCACGCGCATATATATAATGCGCGGGAATGGGAAAATTGGATGCGGGGAATAATGGCAACGGGGGCCTGTCGAGTTTAAAGCATCAACCACGGAATGCTCGGAAACGCCTTCGGCGACACTGAAAGCGGCTGGGGAAAAGACTTCTTCGGAATTCCCAGCCCCTATAATTCTGACATATTGAATATGGACTCTTGCCAGCGGAACGCCCGAAGGTCTCTTTCGTTGCTGCTTTCAGTGTCCCGCGAATGCGGGCTTCCGTGTATTCCGTGGTACTTTACTCCGGAATGCTTAAGTATGCGGGGACAGTCCCCCTAACATTCATGCCTTTGAAAAGCGGCATCGCGTTGTTGACGAGAACGTCGACGCGCCCGCTCTTCGCAATCACGTCCGCGGCAAATCTTTCGAGGGTGGACTTGTCGGAAAGATCGCCCACGAACCACGGCCCGTCCTTGACGTCGATCACGTGAACCGTCGCGCCCTCGCGCTCGAAGCACTCGGCGCAGCATCTCCCGATCCCCTGCGCCCCACCCGTTATGACAACGACTTTATCTTTAAATGTCATGGTTGACTCTTGTTCATTTCCCAGGAATTATCTCTTCAAGGAGACTCGTCTGAATAGACGATGCGTTTCCCTTTCTCGCGGAGACAACCGTCTTTAAAGAGCCCGTCAATAATGTTGGAGATATCTGCATCGGAAAGAGCCTTGAGAAACATCGCCGCAATATGACTGGCGAGAGTCTTGCGCGTTCGAGGCCGAGGGGCGTTGGGTTTCAACATCCGCTTTTTGACGAAAGATATCTTCTCGGGGAATGGCTTTGAAACAATTCTTAGCTGAATCAGTGCAGGAATTTCCTCTATTTTCGCCACACGGTCGGCAAAAACATGTTCCTGCTTCAAATGGGCAATAAGAGGATCGAACCCCGTATCATTTGAGATTATGTGGAAATAGGCATCTTTGTCCGTCGCGGCAATTCGCCCGACATAGAATGCGATGTGAAAATCGAGCGTATTATGACCAGTGCCTGACATTTCGACATACTGCGCGCGTGGTCCAAGCTGTTGGACTGCCTTGACCATGGAAATTGGCAGTTTGGTCTGATTCTTCCCGACAAACAAGAATACCTTGACCCAATCCTGATCAAGAAGTTCCAAATTGTCAGGCACAACATTCTCCATGTCGATCATGATATAATTAGTTTTCACTCATTGACCCTCCCTTGTGGCTCAGAACCACCCCATTCCTGTTTCTCCTGCTCTTTGTGGCTGAAAACCAACCCCCTCGGTTTCAAGGGGTTAGGATGATTTCACCGATACGACTCGGTGAATATCTTGATGACGTCGTCGTCGGAGAGCGGGATTGGGTCGAAGTCGAAGAGTATGCCGACGGCAGTGCGTGAAAGCCTGGCCATGCCGGGGAATTCGTCCGGCGAGATGCCGTAGTCGCTCATCTTCAGGTTGTCGACGCCGCAGGCCTTCTGCAGGGACGCAAGCGCGTCAAGGAAGTCCTCCGGTTTCGTCGCGTCCTCCTTCCCGAGCAGCCGCGCCATTTCGACGAACTTCTCAGGGCACGCGCCTTTCTCGATGAAGTGGCGGTAGTACGCGAGCGAGATCATGATGAGGCCGGCGCCGTGTGGAAGGTCCTGGTGCTCGCCGGAAAGCGCGTGTTCGAGCGTGTGCTCGCTCGTGCAGCTCGACGTCTCCATCGAGTATCCGCTCAGGGTGTTCGCAAAGGCGACGTCCGTCCTTGCCGCGAGGTTCGATCCGTCGGCTACGGCAACAGGCAGGCTTCTTGCGATGCGCCTCATGGCCTCGCGCTCGACCAGCTCGGACATCTCGTTGCTCGCCTTCGAGATGAATCCCTCGGTGGAATGGAAAAGCGCGTCGAAGCCCTGGTATGCGGTGAACTTCGCGGGAACGGTGACCATTAGGGACGGATCTACCACTGCAAGGACAGGGCAGGGCCCGAAGAAGGCGGACTTCTCGTGCGTTGCGGGGCTCGTGATGACCGATCCGCCGTCCACCTCCGAGCCCGTTCCCGCGCTTGTCGTGATGGCGACGGTCGGAAGGGGAGTCGCATTGAACGGACGATGCTCTCCAGTGCCAGTGCCCATGTAGTCCCAGACGCGTCCGCCCTGCTGCGGAATCATCGCCGCGATGGCCTTGGCGCTGTCCATCACGCTCCCGCCTCCGAGCCCGATGACGAAGTCGACGCCGTGCGCGCGTCCGAACTCGACGCCGGCCTGCACGGTCGGCTCAAGCGGATTGGCCTCTATCTGGTCGAAGAGGACGTGCTCGACGCCTGCGAGCTTCAGCTCTCCCTCCAGGGTCGCGAGGGATCCGTTGAGGCGCGTCGACTTGCCGTTGGAGATTACGACGAGCGCCTTTTTGCCCGGAAGCGCCTCCTTGTGGAGCTCCTTCAGCTTGCCGGCTCCGAAGAGCACCTTCGTCCTGACGTTCCAGGTGTAGGCCATGTTTCCTCCTTGCGTGTTTCAGGTCCATGCGCCGCGGCATCCGTCCGCGCCACGCGGACATTATACCATATTCGCCGCGAAT
>JAEEZC010000273.1 GCA_016288465.1 Verrucomicrobiota bacterium
AAGCGCCTCGGGCCTGCCGGCGGCAAGGCCGACGCGGTGATAATCGACACGACGGCGAAGGAGACGGGGGCGGGGAGCGGCTCGGCCTCTCCCGTCCTTCCGCCGCTTGACTGGAAAGCCGCCTCCCGCGAAGAGCTTCTGAAGCGCGTCGAGGAGGCAGGCATCTGCGGCATGGGCGGCGCGGGATTCCCGTCCGCCGTCAAGCTCAACCCTCCGCCCGCGAAACGCTGCGAATACCTCATCCTGAACGGCGCGGAGTGCGAGCCGTATCTGACCGCCGACTTCCGCCTCATGCTTGAGCGCGCCGACAGGATCCGCGTCGGCGTGGAGATAATGCGCAAGGTGCTCGGCGGGCCTGCCGTGCGCATAGCGATCGAGGCGAACAAGCCGGAGGCGATCGCGGCGATGGAGAAGGCGTTCGCCGACATCGAGGGCAACGTCGAGATAGTGGTTCTGCCGGTGCTGTATCCGCAGGGCAGCGAAAAGCACCAGATATTCGCTACGGTGGGCCGAGTCGTCCCCGAGCCGCCCGCGCTGCCGATAGACGTCGGCTGCGTCGTCGAGAACGTCGGGACTGTCGCGGCGATAGCGGACGCGGTGGAGAGGGGCGAGCCGCTTCTCGAGCGCGTGACCACGGTCTCGGGCGACGCGGTGGCCGAGCCGAAGAACGTGCTTGCGCCCAGCGGCACTAAGTACGCCGACCTTGTGGCCTTCTGCGGAGGCGAGAAGGTGCAGCCCGCGAAGGTCATCTCAGGCGGGACGATGATGGGCTTCGCCGTGTCCACGCTTGACATCGGCACGACCAAGACGACGTCGGGACTTCTGCTCCTGTCGAGGGAGAGGGTGTTCCAGTACGCGTCCGGCCCGTGCATCAACTGCGGGAGGTGCGTGAGGGCGTGCCCGATGAACCTCAATCCGGCCGAGATATCCAAGGCCGTGGAGTCCGACGACGTGAAGTCTGCCGAGGACGCGCACGTGATGACGTGCATCGAGTGCGGCGCCTGCAGCTTCGGCTGCCCCGCGTACCGCCAGATCACGCAGCTCTGCAGGCGGGCCAAGGCGTCGATACGCGCGAGGATCGCGGCGGAGAAGGCGAAGGCGGCCGCCGCTGCGGAGAAGGAGAAGCTGAAGTCCCAGCCGGTTCTGCCCGAGGGAGCGACCAGGGAGTCAAAGTGATATGAAACCGAAAGAAACCGCTGAACACTACATTCTGAGCTCGTCGCCCCACGCGCATTCCCGCGCGAGCGTGAGCCGGATAATGCTCGACGTCGTCATCGCGCTTCTGCCGACGACGGCGGCCGGAATCTTCTTCTTCGGGATGCCGGCCGTCTGGACGATCGCCGTGTGCGTTTCGACGTGCATCGTCACGGAGGCGCTCTGCCGCATCGCGATGAAGCGCGAGAACACGATAGGGGACCTTTCGGCCGTGGTGACAGGGCTTCTTCTGGCTCTGAACCTTCCTGCCGGGCTTCCGCTCTGGATGGCGGCGGCAGGCTCCGTCTTCGCCATTGGCGTCGCCAAGCAGGTCTTCGGCGGACTCGGGATGAACCCGTTCAACCCGGCTCTCGCCGCGCGCGCGTTCATGCTCATCTCGTTCACGGGGCCGATGACGACGTGGCTGAAGCCGTTCTGGTGGAGGACTCCCGACGCCGTGACGACGGCGACGCCGCTCGCGACGATGAAGACGTGGTTCGCGGCGGAGGCGACGGCTTCCGCGTCGCCACACGGCCTCTGCAATAGCGCGTGCACTGGCGTCCCCGGGCTGCTGGACATGCTCGTCGGCAACATGCCGGGCTGCATCGGCGAAGTGTCGGCGGCGGCGCTTGCGCTCGGCGCGGCGTATCTCCTGTGGCGCAAGGTGATAACGTGGCACATCCCCGTCTCGTTCATCGCGACCGTCTTCGTCTATTCGCTCTTCGCGGGCGGCGCGCCGGCGACGATGCAGGTCCTGACCGGCGGCGTGATGATAGGCGCGTGCTTCATGGCGACCGACTACGTGACGAGCCCGACGACCGGGAAGGGCAAGCTCGTCTTCGGGTTCGGCTGCGGGCTTCTCTGCATGCTCATAAGGCAGTTCGGCTCGTATCCGGAAGGGTGCTCGTTCGCGATACTGATCATGAACGCCCTCTGCCCGCTCGTGAACCGCTGGACCCAGCCAAAGCCCTTCGGGGCAAAGTGAGCCTGACACCATGAAAAAGACATTGAGCCTAGTCGTTAGCCTCACCGTGATCGCCGGCGCCTGCGCAGCCGTGCTCGCGTACGTCAATTCGATAACCGCCGGGCCAATCAAGGCGACGGCGGAGGAGAACGAGCGCAAGGCCGTCATGGCCGTGATGCCCTCTGGCGCCGTGTCGTTCGACGCGTCCGGGGATGTATTCGTCGGCAAGGACGCCTCGGGCGCTGTTGTCGGCTATGCGGCCAAGGGCGTCGACGCCGGCGGCTATGGCGGCGACATAGAGCTCATGGTGGGCTTCGGCGCCGACAAGCGCACCGTGGTCTGCTACCGGACTCTCAAGGCCGCCGAGACTCCGGGCCTCGGCATGAAGCTCAACACGCCCGAGTTCTCGGGGCAGTTCGCCGGAAGGGACGGCTCGGCTCTCAAGGTGCGCAAGGACGGCGGGGACATAGAGGCGATCACGTCCGCGACCATTACGTCCAGAGCCGTCTGCCGCGCCATAGCCAACGCCCAGAGCAGGCTGTGACGGCGCCCCGTGGCGATGACGAAGCGCGAGATTCTTCTTGTTGACGACGACAGGGGGCTTTTGCGCTCTCTTTCGCTTGTGCTAAGGGACGCCGGCTACGCCGTGCGCACCGCCATGAACGGCGAGGCCGCGCTTGAGGCCGTGCGCGAGAGCCGCCCCGACCTCGTGCTACTGGACGTCGCGATGCCCGGCAAGTGCGGATTCGACGTCTGCCGCGAGATGCGCCAGGACAATCCGGATCTGCCGATAGTCTTTCTCACCGCGTATTCGTCGCCCAGGGACGAGCTGAAGGGCCTGGCCTGCGGCGGCGACATCTACGTGTCCAAGACCGTGGACGACGACATCCTGCTCGCGAGAATCGCCGCGCTGCTGCGCCTGAGGACCGGCGAGGCGCCCGGAGGCGACTTCGACTTCGGCAGCTGGCGCGTCGAGGCGGCGAGGCTGCGGATGCTTTCTCCATCCGGCAGACAGGTGAATCTCGTGGATCGCGAGATCGCGCTGCTGCGCCTTTTCGCCTGCAATCCGGGGGAGGTGTTCGACCGCGACTTCCTGATGAGGCGTCTTTGGGGGGCTGAAGCGGACCTAACCGACAACAGGCTTTCGGTGACGATCTACGCCCTGAGAAAGAAGCTCGGTCGGTCCGGCGACGCCCTTGAATGCGTGCGCGGCTCGGGCTATTCGTATCGCCCTCGGAAATAGCGTCGTCAGGAGCGCCCCGAACCGTGCCGGATTATGGTATAATATCCGAAAAACTGGAATCAAGAAGATGACCCTGCCAGAACTTGAGAACGCAAAGGCCGAGAGCCTGCGCGAGATTTCCGTGGCGGCCGACGCGGCCGCCGTCGAGGCGCTTCGCATCAAGTATGTCGGAAGGAACGGCTCCATACCGGCGCTGATCAAGGCGATGAAGGACGTGCCTAAGGAGGACCGCCCCGCATTCGGGCGCGCGGTGCAGGCGTGGCGCGCCGAAGTCGAGGCCGCGCTTGCGGCGAAGGCCGACGCCGCGCCTGCGGGCAAGGCGTTCGAGGGCGACCTCACGCTGCCCGGGCGCTGGTGGGGTCTGGGCGCCAAGCATCCGCTTTCGCGCGTCATCGAGGAGAGCGCGGCGATCTTCGGCCGTCTCGGCTTCACGGTCGCCGACGGCCCCGACCTTGAGAACAGGTTCAACAACTTCACGGCGCTGAACACGCCCGCGCACCATCCTTCGCAGGACAGGACCGACACGTTCTGGTTCGGCGAGGACTGCCTGCTGCGCACCCAGACTTCGCCTGTGCAGATCCGCACGATGATGGCGAACAAGCCGCCGATCCGCGTGATCTGCCCTGGCCGCACCTACAGGCGCGACACGACCGACGCCACGCACTCGGCGAACTTCCACCAGATCGAGGGCCTCTACGTCGACGAGCTGCCGCAGAAGCCGGTGAGCCTTGCGGACCTGAAGTCCGTTCTGGCCTATTTCGCGAGGGAGATGATGGGCGACGGCGTGACGGTGAGGTTCCGTCCGCACTTCTTCCCGTTCACCGAACCGTCTGTGGAGGTCGACTTCTCCTGCCACGTCTGCAAAGGGAAGGGGTGCGGAGTGTGCAAGCAGTCCGGCTGGATTGAGGTCGCGGGCGC
>JAEEZC010000274.1 GCA_016288465.1 Verrucomicrobiota bacterium
CGGGATGCGGTCGCTTCTCCGCTGCATGACGCTCAGCTGGGCCCTGCCGGACGCCGCGTAGCGACGCGGAGCAGGCTCCGCCCGCCGAAAGCCGAACCATTACCGCAGAAAATCCCGGACGTCGGCGTCCGAGAACGGCCTCGCCTGCGCAAAAAGCCTGTCGCAGACTCAGATTCCGCCGCGAAGCCGCCTGTCTGAAGGCCTGCCGACCTCTCGGACGCATCTCCAAGCCCGTTTTGCGTGCTGACGACACCCCCAAGCCTGCTCCCGCTCATGCGATTTGATAGATTTCTGCGCCAGAGCAGGGGACTGTCCCCGAAGAACCGGGGACTTGGGCGGACCGGCGATTGATGGTGCGGCGGTCATGCGGAACGCATAACCGCAGATAATCCGTAACGTCTAACCGCCGCTTTTCCGTATTTTGTTGGTTGAACAAGAAGCGTGTAGAGAGAGACAGCCACGGAATACACAAAGCACACGAAAGAACAGCAGGAGAAAGCTGTTTGAGTTCGAGAGCGGAATTCTCAGTGAAGACAAATTCCGTCACGGGTTGCGACAAGAATGACGAGGTCCGATGTCGAACTGGTCAAAATCGACAAAGCCCGTCTTGAACGCAGGCGATTCTGGCCTGAGACGGAAGTCGCGCCCCGCCGCGTCCTTGAACAGCGGATCGGCATAAAGAGAATTTACGTCTTTGCCCATCTTGCGCCAGGCATCAAGACTTTTGCCGTTGCCGAACTTGACCTCGTCGACGGTAAGAGACGGATTGAAGTAGACGTTTCGATCCGCCACGAACGTCACGGTAGAGCCCACCTCGTTGGCCTTCTTGCTGTTCCCCTGTCGATGGACGGCGTAAGGAGTCGCGGCGTCGCTCCAGTTCCCCGAAAAGAGATTCCCCTCCGTCCAGTAGAAGATGTTGTTCATCAGCTCGCACGAAACATGCGGTTCAAGGACGGATCGCGTGACCTGATCCTTCTTTCCGAACGCGAAGATGTTGTTGCGCACGACAATTTCCTTCGCATAGTGGATGTCGTACGGCGCGAACTTTGTGTCGTAGACGACGTTGTTCTCGACGAGTATTCCAGTGGAGCCCTCGTCCTGGTAAATGCCCCAGCCGCCGTAGGCGCGTGCGTCGACACCATGGATGCGGTTGTTCGCAATGCGCGTACCGTACGAAGGGCCGAGCGTGTAGATGCCGCCCATGTCCGAGAGAAGCCCCTTGCCGATGTCGTGTATGTAGTTGTGGCTGATCTCGTTTTCGCGGCTTACGCTGGGATAGTAACCCCAAATCCAACCTGCGGAAACGCCCGTGTAGTATCCGTCGTGGATGTGGTTGTGCACGATGCGCGTCCGTTCCGCGTTCTTGAGGAGAACGCCGACGGCGGAGCGGAAGTCGAGCCCGTAGGGGCCGATTTCGCAGTCTTCGATGACATTGCCCGAGTTCAGCTCCACGGTCGGACACCCGGCAATGCCGCCGTCGAGCCGCATGCCGCCCGCGCCGAGTCGCGTCATCACACAGCGCGAAAAGGAGTTCTCGCGCGAGCCTTTGAGGACATCGACTGCATAGCCGCCGATATCCTCGAAAACGCAGTTCTCGAAGCGGCAACGTCGCGCACCGACAATCCGAACCGCCGCGGAAACAGTCGCCGCCCCCTGGCTGTTGTTGACGTCCTTCGCCGAAAGCTCGAACTGGGAAAGCTCGAATCGAACGCCGCGAAACACAACGTCCTCGACGTAGCGGCCGTTCCCCGGCGTCCCTTCCATCGAGAGGAGAACCGGGCAGAACGGAACTTCCGCCCTGACCGTCTCCGGCGTCTCGCCCGGCATCGGCCTGTAGTGGACCCTTCCCATGCCGTATTCAAGCCACCATTCGCCCGGCTCCGTCATCGCGGCGGGAAGGTTCTCTATCGTGTAGATGCCGCGCAGCCCGCCCGACTTGTTGTTCGACCAGCCAGTGTCGAACGCCTTGCCCGACGGCGTAACGAACGCAACCTTGTTGGAGACGGCATCGACAGAAGCGACGCGCAGGTGCGTGTCGGTCCAGAAATGGAAGCAGACGACTTCAGCGTCTTTCAGGTTCTCCCATCCGGGATTGAACTCCCTCGGGTCGTAAAAGAACGACGGACGCGGCGCGTTGTATTTCGCGCCCGCCGGAAGATCGTCGTTAACGACGGTGAAGAATCCTTTCTTCGGCAACCGTGCGCGCGGACGCGTCTTGCCGTTCACGCGCATTGAGCGGAAGCCGCCAGACCTGTCGGCCTTGACCCACGGCACCGGCGCGGACCAGGTGCCGTCCGCCTCCACGCGCCAGCCCGTCACGGGCCTCGCGCCGGAAATCACGACATTGCCGTCGGCTACATACGTAACTCCGGAATCCTCGGGCCCGAAGACGAGCGGTTTCTCGAGGCGGCACACTCCGTCCGCAAGATGCACGACCGCAGGCTTCGGCATCTTGCGCGCCGCATCCCGCGCCGCTTCCATGGTTGCGAACGCCCTTGCATCAGCCGCGTCGGACGCGGCGAAAGATACGACCGCCGCCGACATGGCAGAGACAAGCGCAAGCAGTTTCCCGTTCATGTTGTTTGATCCTTTCGCTTCAATTTTTCGTCAATTGCCAAAGACCGTGAACTCGACAAGCCCGGGCGTGATGCCGTGCGGGGCTGAGAGGACGACAAGGCGAACCGCGTCGGCGACCGCCTCGGGCGCTTCGCGATAATCCACGAGCAGGTCGGCATCGCTCTTCGACGCATCAAGCCACGTCCACCATTCGCCGTTCGAGCGGTAGTCCAACCGATAGCGGTAGGGACCTGGCATCACGCCGCGATTCGTGTCGAGAGAGATGTCGCGCCAGATGACGCGGAACGCGCGGATCGTCCGGTCTCCCGGGAACTTGAAGACTGTCTTCGACGGCAGGCTTTCGACCACCGACCACGTCTTAAGGCTCAAATCCGTCGCCTCGGGTCTATCGGACGCGAGAGGGATCGCCTCCCATCCCGTGGCGCCACTTCTGCCGGAAGACGGAAGCCACTGCGGCGTCGAGGTCGCCTTCCCGACGGCGATGTCGCCATCCGGCTCAAAGAAGAGACGGTCTTGGGCAATCAGCCGTTCGAAGCCGTGGTAGGCCGCAACTGACACGCAGCTGTTGATCCACCAGTCGCCGTTCCTGTCGCGCCAGATCGAACCATGTCCAGTGCCGGTGACAAGCCCCTTCTCAGTCATGAAGAACGGGTTGCGCTTCTGAGCCGCAAACGGTCCGAGCGGGCCAGACCCCTTCATCGCGCACCAGCAGTAGCGCGAATCTGACGTGCCATACGTCGCATACGTGAGGTAGTACGTGTCGTTGCGCTTGAACACCCATGCGCCTTCGATTAGGTTGGCGAACCAGGGATAGTTCTCCTTGTCGAACTCGACGAGGCAGACCGCGGATCCTGGGGCTAAAGCTCGACGCGGTTCAGCAGGATCCAGCTCCACGCCCCAGACGGACTTCGGCTTCGCGCAGCATCCCCAATAAAGATAGAGCCTGTCGCCATCCACAAAGAGGGCTGGATCCAGCGTCTGCGGCATCTGCGGATCCGACGAAAACGATTTCAAGTCGAAGTTGCCAAGCGTCCTGAACGGTCCGGTGGGCGAATCTGCGACACTCAGCGGACCTCCGGACGTGCAAAGGTAGTATTTGCCCCGAAACTTCACAACTGCTGGCGCGTATGCGGCTTCTTCCTGCACGGGAACGTGCCGCCACGTCCCGCCGAAGTCCTCGCTCGTCCACATCAGCCCTGCGCTTGAATAAAGGTACCACGTATCTCCCTCCGCCAGCACGACCGGATCGGCCAGTTCGCGGAACTGGTGCACCTCGGAGAAGCCGCAGGCGGCTCTCGCCCAGCAGTCGTGCATCCAGCCGCTTTTCGGAACCGCGTCGCCGTTTCGTGCATCGCGGCAGAGAATGCCGATGGGCGTATTCGGTATGGACAGCGGATTGCAGAATGTCTCCACCGCATTCGCGGCGAATGATGCCACTGTCGCCGGTATTGCCAACGCCAACTTCCAACAGGATCCCTCGACTGGCAGCATTATCATAATCTCATTTCTCCATTCGACTTTAAATATTCAGGCGACGGCAAGGGGAACTCCTCGTCCGTGAAGAGACCGATTCCGAGACGCTCTGCGTCGACCGTCTTGAAGTCCGGGATCGGCGAATCCGCCGGCGGCTCGATCGTGCGCCACGGACGCTCCGAAGAGCCGTCCGACGCATCGTTGCCGTCGGACGAGACAAAGAACTCGCGCATTCCGGCAAATGCAGAGAGTGTGAACGCCGCAAGAGATGCGACCACAAACGGCCATTTGACCGGCTCTCTCTTCTTGCACCCGACCAGAAGGTGCCTCACTTCCTCCTGAGCCATGCGACAAAACCGCCTTTCGGATTGATTTCAATGTCGAGCGTTTCATCCCGCCTGACGACACGCCGCGAAACCGCATATCCGTCCGGACGGTCGACAGCATCGGCGAAAGCCGTCATGTCGTATTCGCCCTCGGCGATGAATCCGAGATTGACGGACAGCTTCCGCGCCTCGGCACCGTTCTCCACGGCGATGAACCAGTCGCGTCCCTTGCGTCTGGCAATGGCGACGCATTCGCCGATTTCGGAACCGTCAAGTACGCGTGTCTCGTCGTAGAGGGCCGGCATCGCCTTGATGAGTTCCGACGCCGGATTCTCCAGATAGTTTTGCGGATAGTCGCCGAAGCAGAGGAACGGTGCGGAGAAGACAATCCCCTGCGCCAATTCCCTCGCCCATGTATAGCCGGCAAGCTCCTTTTTCTCCAGCACGACAGGCGTGTAGTCGGCATGGCCTTGCACCAGCCGGCTGAAAGGGAGAATGCAGTCGTGTTCCGGCGGAAGGGAACGGTCGTATCGCGTGATGTGCCACTCATGTCCGCGGATTGCCTCGCGCGCGACTTCGTGCGGCCAGGTCTTCTCGCGCCCCGACGGCTTCACGGCGCCATGATAGTCCGTCATAAGTCCGAGTTCCAGCGTGTCAGCGAGGATTTCCTCGTATCGCGCCATCTGAGCGCACGACGGCCTGGGGAAGAAGTCTATCTTGATGCCGACGGCGCCGGCCTTTTTCACCTGTTCAAGGTACGCCCTGCGCTTCGCGGCATCGGGCATTTCCTTGGAATCCACCCAGATAAACGTCTCGACGCCGATCGACTTGCCATAGTCGATCCACCTCTTGAGACACGACCACTGGTCCATGTCGCCATCACGCCAGCTGCGCCAGCCGTCGTCGACGAGATAATACTCGAAGCCAAGAGCCTTGGTCTTGTCGTACCACTCCTTCTGCTCTTCGTACTTGGGACTGCCCGCCGGAAGCCACTGCCACACGGCGCGGCCAGGCCGCGTAAACGCCGCCGCC
>JAEEZC010000275.1 GCA_016288465.1 Verrucomicrobiota bacterium
TCACGCGGAGAACGCGGAGTCTTCCCTGTTTTAACCTTATAACCCTTTAACCTTTTAATCTTTCCGCTTCCTAGCGCTTACGCGCGCCCACGAACTCCCTCCGCATCTGCGACACGGCTTCGCCGCGTGAAACGCCGCGTCGACGCACGGCTTGAAGGTCGAGGAACCACACAATCGCCTACAAAAAACTAGACATGTCGAACGACCTTCGCCGTGCCTCGCCGCGTCGTTTCAGCCTTCGGCTTGTCGCAGACGCGAAGGGTCACGAAAACGGGGCTTCCCCCGACACGAAAAGACACGAACGCGGCATATTGCGGGTTCCCTCTGACAGCCACTGGAAACCATGCGGAGCCTGTCCCCCTCGGCCTTATCTTCCCTGTACGGATAGGCGATTCCGGCTGTACGGGCGAGCGATTCCGACTGTACGGGCGAGCGATTCCGACTGTACGACGGTTTGATTCCGACTGTACGAGCAAGCGCCCTCCGCTGTACGAGCGGCCATTTCCCCTTCAAAGCCCCCTTTTACTTTCGCTTACGCGCCACCACGAACCCCCTTCGCGTCTGCAACACGGCTTCGCCGCGCATCGACGCGCACCGCCGGCCGCTACGACCCTGAGGTTATGGCGGCGCTGGAGCTGATACGCCGCAGAGCGTGCGAGGGAATCTCCTCCGCAGACGTGGTAGCATCGTTCAGGTGTTCGCGGCGCATGGCTGAAATGCGATTCCGCCAGATCGTCGCGCACTCAATCCTCGACGAGATACAGACCGTGCGGCTGGAGAGGGCGAGGGAGTCGGAAGGCCGCGTCAGAGACCGCGTTCCCAGCAATCCGAGTCGTTGACTGCGGGAGGGGAGCGCTTGCCGAGACCGGAGCGGACGTCGAAGCGGTCGAAGCGAACGCCCTCGACGCTCGACATCTCTATCGGACGCTCGGCCTCCACAATCCCGCTTACATCCTCGAACACGACGTTGCGCAAGGGCGTGTCGCCTGTCCCGGCCAGTGTGAGCGCCCTGCCGGACTTCAGGCGGATTCTGCGGAACGTCACATTGCCGAAGTCGCGCAGCCGGCAGCCCGGCTCGACGGTAAAGCTGATCGCCGAGCCGGAGACGTCTATCTCGCAGTCTTCGACGGCAATGGACTCCATGCGGCAGCTTCCATGCTCGCCGTCAAGCAGATACCTGACAGGATGGGCGGAGACGACTCCGTTGGCGCCGCTCATCTTCAGGTTGCGGAAGACGCCGTTTCTGATGATTCCGTCCGAAGGGCACGAAAGCCGTATGCACTGGCAGGCGCTGTTGAGCGTGCAGTTCTCGACGACCATGTCCTCGCACACCAGGTCTTCCCCGCCCGGCGTGCGTATCGCCCGCATGACGACGCAGTCGTCGCCTGTCCTTAGATCGCAGCCGCGAAGCCGCACATGCCGGCAGCTGTCGACGTGGAAGCCGTCGTTGTTGATCATCTTCTGGTCCGCGACTATCTTCACGCGCTCGGCAGTGAAGTTCTCGCACTTCCGCAGCCAGCACGTCCAGCCCGGGCTGTCCTTGAACGTCACGTCCTCGAAGCGCACGTCGCGGCAGTTGAAGAACTCGATCATGCGCGGGCGCGGATGCGGCGGCTTCGCGTAGAACCTGCCCCAGACAAGCGAATTGACGTCATAGAACTTCGGTCCCTGTCCGTCGATGACGCCCTTGCCGGTTATCGCGACGTCGTGGGCGTCAAGGCAGGCGATGAACACCTTTGCGGACTTCTCGGGCCTTCTCTCGATGCGCGGATCGTCCACGTCGTCATAGTCCGCGGGGCTTCCCCCGCCAAGAATGACGGTGCCCTCCGGCACGTTCAGCTCGACGCTGCTTCTGAGATAGAGAGTGCCGCTCGGATAGACGACGCCGCGCTCAAGCGCGACGCGTCCGCCGCCGGCCGCAGCCGCCGCGTCAATCGCCTTCTGGATGGCGGCGCCGGTGCGCGCCTCGGGAACGAAATCCGCCGCGCCTGCGGCGAAGGCCAGAAGACTGCACAATGCTGCAATCGCTTTCATACGGCATGGCTCCATTTACGCGGGCGGAAAGGCCGGTCTACTTCAGGACGCCGTCCTCAAGAGTCAGCGTGCGGTCGCATATCGCCGCCGCCTCAGGCGAATGCGTGACCATGACAAGGGAGAACGAGCGGGACTCCGCTGCAAGCTCGGCAAGTATCTTGAGAATGCCGGAGCCGGTCCACGAGTCGAGATTGCCGGTCGGCTCGTCGGCCAGGACAAGCTCGGGCTCCGTGACCAGGGCGCGGGCGAGCGCAACGCGCTGCATCTCGCCGCCCGAAAGCTCGGAGGGCAGGTGGTCCAGCCTGTCCGCAAGCCCGACACGCGTAAGGAGCGACACGGCCTTGCCTCTAGGCGACGAAATGACCCCGCCGTTCGCCGCAAGCCTCGCGTACGCGCGGCTCATGGTCGGCAGAAGCACGTTCTCGAGCACCGTCAGTTCGGGCATGAGGTGGTACTGCTGGAAGACGAACCCGATGTTCGCGGGACGCGTCACCGTGCCGGACGTCGGCCTTTCAAGTCCGCCCAGGATGTTGAGCAAAGTGGACTTTCCGGCGCCCGAACGGCCCACGACCGCGACCTTCTCGCCAGTGAAGACGGAGAAGTTGACGCCCTTCAACACCTCTATCGGCTTCTGGCCCGGCAGCCGGAAGCGCTTTCGGAGGTCCACTGTTCCAAGCACCACGCTCATTGGTTGAGAGCCTTTACCGGATCCTTTGCGGAGGCGAGCAGCGCCGGCGCGAAGGACGCAACGAGACCGAACACGAATACAAGCCCGACGACCCAGAAGATGTCCGCGACGATAAGCCTGTGCGGTATCGCCGCAAGGCCGTAGACGGACGCGGGAAACACCTCAAGGCCCATGCGAGCCAGCCATTCGACGATGTTCTGCAGATTGGCCAGGACCGCCCACGACGCGCACAGCCCAAGCACTATGCCGGCGCCGCACTGGATCATGCCGTGCACCATGAAGACCTTCATTATCTCGAGCCGGCGGAAGCCCAGCGCCTTCAGCAGTCCGATCTCGGGAGTCTTCTGGACGGTAAGGACCAGCAGCGTGTTCATCACGCAGAAGACCGCGACAAGGGAGATCAGGGAGAGGAGAAGCGCCGTCATGTTCTTCTCGACTGCGAGCGCGTTGAATATCTCGCGGTCGGCTTCGCGCCACGACACGGCCCTTACGCGCCGGCCGCCGCACGCCTCCAGCGCCTGGGCCACGATGCCGTCGAACTTCTCCCGGTCAGTCGGGCAGTCGGTCTTGACATGTATGGCGAAGACGCCCGTCTCCATGCCCATGAGATCGCGCACGTTCGGCAGCGACGCGATGACATAGCCCGAATCGTAGTCGTGCTGGCCGCACGAGAATATGCCCGCGACGCGCCACTTGACCGGCAGATAGACCTCGTCCTTCGAAACCAGGGTCTTCGGCGAATAGACCGTGACCTCGTCGCCGGTCCACACGCCGAGCGAACGCGCCGCGGAGGCGCCGAGGACAATCGAATCGCCCTCAAGGTCGAACGTGCCGGAAACCGGTTCGCCGACCCTGTAGGCCGCCTTGAAATCGTCCCCGTCCACGCCGATTATGACCGGCGCCAGAACGCGTCCGCCGTGCGAAAGGAGGACCCTCGTGTCTATCTCGGGCGTGACGCAGGTGACGCCGCGGATTCCGCGGACTGCCGAGGCGATTTCGTCTTCGCCGCTGATCGTGCAGCCTTCGACGGGAACGATGGAGACGTGGGGCTTGAAGTCGAGGATCTTCTCCTCCCAGATGTCGCCGAAGCCGGTCATCACGCTGCGCACGATTATGACGACCGCCACGCCGAGCATGACGCCCAGCACAGAGACCAGCGTCACGACCGACGCGACGGACCGCTTCGGCTTGAGATACTTGAGCGCCAGAAAGAGCGGAAAACTCAAATATCGACCTCTACTTCGACTTCCTGCTTCTTCTCGGCCTTGCCGGACGACTCGTCGGACGAATCGTTGACCTTGGCTGCCTTCGTCTGGGTCGTCGGGAGGTAGCGGTAGTACACCATCAGCTGGAGAGCGGCAAGGCACGTGGACATCGTCGGGTTCTTCTCGCCGCCGCACGTATGGTCCTTGAACTTCCAGTAGCCGATCTTGCGAGGCTTGCCGTCAGGCCCGGCAACGGTCTGGGGCAGGGTTATGATCGTGCGCGGATAGAGGCGCTTCATGGCCTCGTTCCAGTCCTGCCAGGCCTTGACGTTCGCCGGCGTCGCGCCCTGGCACATGCCCGCCTGGTACTTGCACTGCGAAGCGTAGTAGCAGTAGTACTGCGGATTGCCGTCGGGAAGCCCGTCTGCGAGCTTGGTTCCCTTGGCCGAACCGTCAAACGAGGGCAGCCAGGTCCGCATCGTGTCGAGCGCAGCCTTGACCTCGGGCTCGTTCATGTAGCCAAGAAGCTGCATCGCAAGGCAGCCGGTGGCCGTAAGGCCGGTAGGTCCGCCGCCGGCAGTGTAGTTGAAGCCGCCGTTCCTGAAGTTGCGCTTCTTGAGGCAGTTCACGGCCTTCTTGATGCACTCATCCAGCCCTTTCGGATGGAGACCCGCCATCTTGCCGGCCTTCAGCGCCTGAAGGGCCCAGCCGGCGAAGGACATGTCGTCGCGGGTGGAGTTCTTGTTTATGCCGTAGTCCCAGCCTCCAGTCGGCGACTGGTTGTCGACGA
>JAEEZC010000276.1 GCA_016288465.1 Verrucomicrobiota bacterium
ACGGAGCACTTCGTCGAGTACTGGCAGAAGCCGGACGAGCTCGCCCACTACGCCCGCGCCTGCGTTGACATCGAGTACGACTTCCCGTTCGGCCGCCAGGAGCTTGAGGGCATCGCGGCCCGCAGCGACTTCGACCTCTCACAGCACCAGAAGTGGTCCGGCGAGTCCCAGATGGTCTTCGACGACCCGCTCAAGCAGGCGGCCAAGAAGATGGACGAGGCCGCGCGCAAGGCCTTCGTCGAGAAGGTGCAGGCCGACTGGGTGAAGCGCGGCAAGGAGGCCGCCGCCGCCGAGAAGTTCTGCCTGAACCTGTTCGACGGCAAGTACGTCCCGCACGTCATCGAGCCGTCGGCCGGCGTCGACCGTCTCATGCTCGCGCTTCTTTGCGAGGCCTACGAGGAGCAGAAGCTCACCGACGAGAAGGGCAAGGAGGACGTCCGCACGGTTCTCCACTTCAGCCCGAAGGTCGCCCCGGTAAAGGTCGCGATCTTCCCGCTCATCAAGAAGGACCCCGACCAGGACCGCATCGCCCGCGAGATCTTCTCGAAGCTCCAGAAGAAGGTGAACTGCATGTGGGACGTGTCCGGCGCGATCGGCCGTCGCTATCGCAGGCAGGACGAGGCGGGAACGCCGTGGTGCATCACCGTCGACGCCCAGACCGTCCAGGACGGCACGTTCACCGTGCGCGAACGCGACAGCATGGAGCAGAAGCGCATGAACTACGGCGAGTTCCTCGCGATGATGTACGAGGCGCTCGAGTTCTGAGCGCCCGCCTGGGCAGACGCATGCGCATGACATTAGGGTGGCATTATGTGGAACTATTCTGAGAAGATGATGGACCATTTCCGGAACCCCCGGAACGTCGGAACCATCGACAAGCCAGACGGCGAGGCGACCGTCGGCTCCCTCGCCTGCGGCGACGCCCTGAAGTTCCAGTTCAGGCTCGGTCCGGACGGCAAGATCGCCGAGGCCAAGTTTCAGACCTTCGGCTGCGCGAGCGCGATTGCGTCCAGCTCGGCGCTTACCGAGATGGTGATCGGCAAGACGCTAGAGGAGGCCAAACGCATAACCAACAAGGACATTGCGGACTATCTGGGCGGGCTGCCGCCGCAGAAGATGCACTGCTCGGTGATGGGGCGCGAGGCCATGGAGGCCGCAATCGAGAACTACGCAACCGGAAAGAAGACCGACCGCAACCTGGACGGAACCGCGCTCTGCACCTGCTACAACGTCTCGGAGAACGAGATTCGCCGCGTCATCGTGGAGAACGGCCTCACCACCGTCGACCAGGTGACAAACTTCACGAAGGCTGGCGGCGGCTGCGGGCAGTGCCGCGAGAAGATACAGGCGCTGCTCGACGAGCTGGCGCGCTGACGCCGCCGAAGCCTCCACTGACTAGACATGAAAATCGGTTTCGACAACGAAAAGTACCTTAAGGAGCAGTCCGAGGAGATACGGCGCAGAGCCGGCAAGTACGGGCGGCTCTACCTCGAGTTCGGCGGCAAGCTCATAAACGACTATCATGCGGCGCGCTGTCTGCCCGGCTACGACCCGAACGTCAAGCTGCGGCTTCTCCAGACGCTCAAGGACCATGCCGAGGTCATTCTCTGCCTCTACTCCGGAGACATCGAGCGCAAGAAGATGCGCGCGGACTTCGGCATATCGTACGCCGACGACGCGCTCAAGCTCATAGACGACCTCACCGGCCTCGGCCTGACCGTCCGCGGCGTCGTCATCACGCGCTTCCTCGACCAGCCGGCCGTGAAGCAGTTCCGCGCGAAGCTGGAGCGCCGCGGCGTCAAGGTGTTCTACCACTACAAGACCGCGGGCTATCCGATGGACGTCGACACGATCGTCTCCGAGCAGGGATACGGCCGCAACGAGTACGTCCAGGTCGAAAAGCCGATCGTCGTCGTGACGGCCCCGGGCCCCGGCTCCGGCAAGTTCGCGACCTGCCTCAGCCAGATCTACCACGAGTACCGCCGCGGGCGCATGGCGGGCTATTCGAAGTTCGAGTCGTTCCCCGTCTGGAACCTTCCTCTCGACCACCCCCTCAACATCGCATACGAGGCGGCGACGATAGACCTGAACGACAGGAACATGATCGACCCGTACCACAAGGAGGCGTACGGCAAGGAGACCGTCAACTACAACCGCGACGTCGACGCATTCCCCCTCCTTGTCGCGATCTGGCGGAAGATGACGAAGGGCGACTGCCCCTACCGCTCGCCGACCGACATGGGCGTCAACCGGATCGGCTTCGGCATCGTGGACGACGAGGTCGTGCGCAACGCCTCGAAGCAGGAGGTGATAAGGCGCTTCCTTCGCTACCAGTGCGCGTTCGCCGAAGGCAGCACCGACCGCTCCATGGTCGAGCGCGCCAAGGAGCTTATGGACTCGCTGGGCCTCAAGACCGAGGACCGCGCCGTCGTCGAGGCGGCCAGGTGCGCCGCCGAGAACGCCCAGAGCCAGGGCAAGGGCAAGGCCGGAGGCACGATCGTCTCTGGCGCGGCGATACAGCTTCAGGACGGGCGCATCGTCACCGGCCGCAACTCCGACGAGATGCACGCGGCCGCCGCGATGATGATGAACGCCGTCAAGACGCTATCGGGCATCCCCGCGCAGATTCCCCTCATCGGCCCGAACATCATCCAGTCGATCGCCCATATGAAGCAGGACATCCTCAAGGTCGGCTACACCTCGCTCAACCTGGACGAGGCGCTGATCGGCCTTGCGATATCCTCGACCACCAACCCCGCCGCGCAGATAGCGATGGAGAAGCTGAACGAGCTGCGGGGCTGCGAAGTCCACATGACCCACATAGTGACGCCAGGCGACGAGGCCGGCCTTCGCAGGCTCGGCTGCCGCTTCACGTCGGATCCGTACTACGCCACCAACAGGCTCTTCACGGGGCAGCAGTAAAATGATAAAAGTCGCCATAATCGACGACCACGTAGTCGTCCGCGCCGGGCTCAAGTACGTGCTCGCCTCAGACCCGGAGCTCGAGTTCGTCGGCGAGTACGGCGGCGGACGCGGCGCCGCGCAGTTCGTCTCAACCGTCGAGCCCGACGTGACGCTTCTCGACGTCCGCATGCCCGACCTCAACGGCGTCGAGGTTCTGGAGGACATACTGGCCGCTCGCCCGAAGGCGCGCGTCGTCATGCTCACCACGTCGGATGTGGAGGAGGACGTCTACCGCTCGATCGAGGCCGGCGCGCTCGGGTACGTCCAGAAGGAGGCGCCCGTCGAGGAGATAATAAGGGCCATACGCTCGGCCATGGCAGGCGACGTGTACATGTCGGACGAAATCCGCCGCATCTACGAGACTCGAAAGGGCGCGAAGGGCCTGACTCCGCGCGAGGCGGAGGTGCTGAACGCTGTCGCCGACGGCCTCGGCAACCGCGAGATCGGCGCAAGGCTCGGCATAAGCGAGAACAGCGTCAAGATGCACCTCAAGCGCATCTTCTACAAGCTCGGCGCCGACGATCGCACCGAGGCCGTGAACCTGGCCGTCAAGCGCGGCTTCCTTGCTCGCAGATGAGAGAATGAAAATCCTTCTGACAGGCGGCAAGGGCATGCTCGGCCGGACGCTTCTCAAGGAGCTTTCCGACCACGAGATAACGGTGGCGGACCTTCCGGAGTGGGACATCACCAACGACATGACCTTCTCCGCCAAGGCCCTTGACGTCGCCCCGGACCTCGTGATCCACTGCGCCGCGATGACCAACGTCGACGCATGCGAAGGTGACCGCGCCCAGGCGTTCCGGCTCAACGAGGAGGGCACCAGAAACGCCGCGCTCGCCGCGAAGATGTGCGGCGCCAGGCTTATCGCGATCTCCACAGACTACGTCTTCTCCGGCGAGCCGCCGCGCGAACCCTGGGCTTGGGGCGAGACCGACCTGCCGAATCCGCACACAGCCTACGGCGAGTCGAAGCTCGCCGGCGAGCGGATGGTGCGGATGATCCTGCCGGACAACTCGGTCGTCCTTCGCATAGCCTGGCTTTACGGCGCCGGAGGTCCGTCCTTCGTGCACACGATGGCGAAGCTCGGCGCCCAGTCGGGCGACCCTCTGAAGGTCGTCGACGACCAGACCGGCAACCCGACAAGCTGCAGGGCCGTCGCCGACGTGATCAAGTTCCTCATCTCCAGGCCCGACATATCGGGCGTCGTCCACGGGACGTGCGAGAACCAGTGCACCTGGTACGGCTTCGCATGCGAGCTGAAGAGGCTGCTCGGGCCGAAGTTCGTCCGCGAGATCGTGCCGTGCACCACTGAAGAGTTCCCGCGCCCTGCGCGGCGTCCGCGCAACTCGGCGCTGAAGAAAAGCGTCCTGAACGTGCTGGGCTACCGCACGCCCGACTGGAAGGCCGCTCTGGCGGACTTCGTCGCCGCGGAATTCGGCGGCTGACTTTCCGCCGCGCTTGGACCATGCGCCGCGACCCTGAAAAGAGGGCCGGCGCGGTTTGAGTCGGAGTGCTGGGAGCGTCTGCATGGCGCCGTCCCTGCGCCCTGAACAGCGTCATTTATGGTACAATTAGGCAAGTGCATGGAAGGACGTCCTGACATGTCTTGAGAGTATAGCGGTTATCATGGAGAAGCGATGAAGATTCTGTTTGTGTGCCACGGCAACATCTGCCGCAGTCCGATGGCCGAGTTCGTCATGAAGGACATGCTGGCGAAGGCGGGACGGCGCGATGTCGTCGTCGAATCCGCCGCGCTTCACACCGACGAGCTGGGCAACGACATACACCGCGGCACAAGGCGCGAGCTTGCGAGCCACGGCATTCCTTTCTCGCCGCGGCAGGCATGGCTTCTCTCGGCGGCAAAGGCGTCGGAGTACGACCTCATCGTCGGTATGGACTCGTACAACATGGCGGACCTGAGGCGCCTCGTGTATCCCGCGGACGTGCCGAAGCTCGCAAGGCTGCTGGACTTCGCAGGCATAAGGCGCGACGTGGCGGATCCGTGGTACACGGGCAATTTCGACGAGACATATGCCGACGTCGTCGCCGGGTGCAGCGCGCTTCTGGAACATCTCGAGTCCTGCTCCGACGCGCCCGGCAAGTGACTGGAATATCCCCAGTTTTCGGACGCCTGTGTAAACCGTACCCTTGAAAACATTGGCTGATTCTCATGTTGGAGGCGTTCGGCAAGTGAAATGGCCTTTTGCGCCTACCGGCGCGAACCACGAAAGCGCGGCTC
>JAEEZC010000277.1 GCA_016288465.1 Verrucomicrobiota bacterium
CCGTTCAGGAACTCCATCTTCGTCACCATTTCGTAGCTCATGTCGGAAAGTCGGACCATCTCCTTCTCGCAGCCCGCCCAGCGTTTCCTCGCCCATTCCGCCTTGACCATCTCCGGCGTTGCCGCGCGATCGGCGATGAAGCGCATGTAGGCGTAGAGGTTTATCTCCTGGGCGGAGTCGAAGATCGTTTTGGAGATTCTGTCGATGCGCACCACGTAGCGATCGGCTCCGGCGCGGCGTCCGTTCGTCACGTACCTGTGTATCGTATCGACCTGTGCGCAGGGAGGATAGCCTGCGCCGAGAAACTCGCCGATGCAGTCGCACTCTACGCCCAGCGTAGTCCCCGGCTCGCGCTTCAGAAAGGGATTGTCCGGAAGGAACGGACTGAAGTCGTAGGGCGTCGCCTTAGTCTCGATCTCGAAGCGATGGTCCTTAGCCGCCGCGACGCCGCCAGCGATGATGTCCTCGTAGTCCTTCGCAACGGAGCCGAACGACCGTAGCACGAACCGCTTGCCGCGCTTTTCGTGCTCCTCGCAGAAAACGCGGACGATCTTCTCGACGACCTTCGGCGGCGGATAGCGATCGGCGTTGGAGTTGTGGACGACGGAGAAATCCGCCTCGGTCAGCGTCAGCACGAAGCCGTCAAGTTCCGGCACGGCGTCGAAAGCCGCGCGCACCTTCCAGCGCAGATAGGACGCGAACGTCTCGCCAAGGAGATCGATCTCGCCGTCCGAATCCCTGAGGCCCGGTAAGTCCTCGAGTATCCCGTCCGGCAAATACCCTTCGCGGTGCCAGTAGTAGAGCTTCTTGCCGACCTTGTGCGCCGCGGCGATGCATTCCTTCAGGTCTGCGCGCACCTTTCGGACGGCGCCTGCGTCGCGCCGTGCAGCGGCCGTCGGATACGGCTCCATCATGAGAAGCCCATCCATGCCGCCCATGCCGGAATGGCACGTGCCGCAGACCTCGAACGAATCGACCCCGCCATACTCCACCGCCTTCTCGACAACGCGCGCCATATAGGCGGGGTCAAGCGGCGTCGGGTGCATCACGGACCAGGTCACCTCCGTCCCTGCATGACAAACAAGGGCAAGCGCCGTCAAGCAAGCACAAGCCGATTTGCACAAGTTCTTCACGTCAGCCAATCGCCTAAGAAAAATTACCGACCCGATTCCCATCCCATCATCATCTTCTTAGCGGAACGGCTATGGGGACGCTACAGGTTGCCGACGAAGAGCATTGTCAGCGAAGTCCATAGCCCATTTCCAGTCATATGGCGAAAGACCATGGCATTCGGTGCGGCGAACATATCCAAACGGAGGCGTCACCATCGCGTCCGAATACGGGTCCGGCCATTCGGTCGGCGTGCGGTCGCCTCCGCCAAGCGCCCTGCCCGTCAGCAGCTCCCATACAGGGCTAGCCGCCTTGGCCGCCATCCACTCGCCCTTCGGATCAAACCACCTCTTGTGGTAGCACTCAAGGAGAAGTGCGCGCGGAGCGATGCATGACAGGAGAAGATGCTGGTCGAACGGCTGCTTCTTCGGATCGTCGGCGTACTTCCAGACGTTTCGGCAGTACCAATGAGGGAACGAAAGCCGCTGTCCCTTCAGCGTCTCGCCGTAGTCCCGTTTCATGAGTTGGACACCCAATGCGCCGGTCTGGTTGGGAATGCACACGGCGAAGCGTTCGTCGTATGCCGCCGCAAGAAGCGCCGCCTTGCCGAGTCGCGACGAGCCTATCACCACGCTCCGCGTCGCGTCGATCTCGGGAATCCGCTCCGCAAGGTCAAGCCCGCGCATAAGACCCCATGCCCAGATCATCAGAGAGCCAGGGTTGTCCCCGTTCTCAAAGTCGCGTCCGCCCCAAAGTTCACACACTCCGTTGAAGAATCCGCCGCGCTTCTCGCCATCGCCCGTTATCTGCGTGTAGTGAGCGGACATGAACGCATAGCCGTTGGCGACAATCATGTCCCAAGGCAGATCGTAGTGGTTCGTCTTCTTGCGTTCGATTTCCTTTAAACCAGCATAGTTGAGATGGAGGAACACCGGGACCGTCCCCTTCGCATGGCGCGGCACGATCGCAATCCAATCGATCACAGGGCCGGACTTGTCCTTGCGGAAGCACTGCCTGTAGTGGCGAATCGTCGCGAAGCCGTCGCCGGACATCTTCTCGTCCATCAGGTCAAACGACATTTCCGGCGGTCTGGGAGGAAGCCTCCCATAGACTTCGCGCTCAAAGAAGTCCAGAAGTTCTCGGCGGCGTTCAGGCCAGTTCGCCTTTGTCACTCTTCGCCCTCCGAAAAGCTCAAGTGGGTCTTCAAGCGTGAAGTCCTTTCCGGGTTCGCCCGCCTTCGATTCGTCGTAATTGAACTCGACATGCTCGTTTGGCGACGTGCTGGAATGGAAGCGCTTCGCGTCCGGCTCCGGCGTGCCGGGAGTCGTGTCTATCTGCACCACGGAGCCCCGCACGAACTCAAGTTCTTCGCGAGACGAGCATGAGTCCCAGTCACGATTTCCTGCGAACCCGGCATCGGACGAAACGCGCCAGGAATCCCTCCATGGAATCTCCACGAAGTCGCCTTTGACGGTCACAGGAAGCCATACATACCTGCTGTCGAGCTGGTTCTCCGGGCGCCAGATGTCAAACATGGCGACAAACGCGTCCCTGCCCTCGATTCTGAACACACAAGTCGACTGTCCGCCCCATGTCTTCTCCGGACCTAGCCCGTTCTGCGGATTAACTCCCTTGCACGGATTCCCCACTCGCGTCCACGGACCGGTGATGCGTTCTGCCCTATAGTACCTTGCCTCGTTCGGACGCCAACCCGTGCAGCCGGAGCCGATGCACCAATAATACCCGCCGGTCTTGAAGACGGCAGGAGCCTCGGTGTAATCGTCGATGAACATTCGGTGAGCCGGCCCGTCGTAGCCAATGAAATCCTCGCTGAGGCGGACGGCATGCATCGTCTTGTTCCGCTCGCTCGAGAAAAAGTGCCACGCGCTGCCGTCGTCGTCGAGAAACAGCGTCATGTCGCGGCAGTCGTCGCCGTTAGGACGCACGGCGCGGACGAAGCTGAACGGACCTTCTGGCTTGTCGGCGACTGCAATCCCGGCAGAGGCGAGTTTCAAGGATCTTTCGTGGTTCTCGAGGTGGAAGTACATGACGAACTTCCCCGTCTTTGCGCAGAAGAGAACCTTTGGCCGCTCGATGATGCATCCGTCGCCGATAAGATGCACAGGATTGTCGGAAACCTTCAGGGCGATGCCCTCGTCATTCCAGCTTGTCAGATCTTTGGACGAATAGCAGTGAACACCGACATGCGCAAAGTTGCCCGCTTCGCCGTATACCTTGTGCTCGCCATACCACCAATAACGCCCATCGTGGAACATGACGCCTCCGCCATGCGCGTTGATTGCATAGCCTGAAGTGTCGCGCCATATCTTGCCCGGACGGATCTCGCCCTCCGTCGCAGCGGATGCCGCAAGCGCAAATGCAGCGGCAATCGTCAAAGTCAACCTCTTCATTTGGTCCCCCTCTTGTCTGCAGACATCCCGGTCTGTCGTTCTACTCGAGTTCAAGCATGATCGAGCCGACAGGCTGCAAAGTCTGCGGATGATCGCCCTTCCATGAACTGAAATCGCGTTTTTCGTCGGGTGTGCGCGGCATTGACATGCGGGCGAAGCAGACCCCGAAACGGCTCTCCTGCGTTATTTCCGCGCCAATTGACTCGAAGTCGATCGAAAGCTCCACCTCGTAGCCGCGTCCGACAATCCGCGTCCCGGAAGTCCACTTGGCATTGAAGTCCAGGTCCCCATCCTTTAAGTCGGCCCGATTGCCTCGGCAGTCCACACCGAAATGGTAGCCCCTGCTCCCCTTGCCTGCAGTAATCGCGAGCTCGACATGGTCGCAGCCCGGGAACCGCTCCGGCACACTCCCGAATCGCTCCTTAGGCTCCAGCATGGACGGATCGGGATCATTGCAGACGAACTTGACCTTGAGGTCCTTCGCGTCGTGGCAGACGAACACCTGCGTATCGCGGGCTGAACGATTTTTCCGCTTCATCTTGCCGCCGCCGACTTTGACAAAGCCATCGATCTTCGCCGCCTTCTTCCAGTCGCCGTCTCTGACGAGCGGAACGACAAGAGGTTCGGCAGGCTCGATGCAGTTCCTGATCAGGTCCTTGAAGTGATCCCGTTGCCGTGAAAGCAACTTGACCACGGCAGGAACGTCGTCCTCGGCAAGACGCACCGCTTCATCGAGCAGTTCGAGAACGCGCCTGTCGATTCCCGCGCCGACGATGTAGCGCGAGGCGTTGCCGACCGGGTCGTCGGTGTAGTTGGTCGGCCTGGAATCAGAGAACCACGTCTTCGCCAAAAGCGCATAGAACTCGCGCATGGGCGCGGCGGCCTTGCGATACGTGCGCCGGATGTACTCATCACGATACTGCTCTACCGGAACATACGGATTCCACATGAGACGCGAAAGAACCCAGTGCTCCATGGCCGATGCATCCCAACGCAGACGGTAGGCCGCCCCCTTCCCACTCGTCTTGCGGCAATCCATGTCCGGCATCGTCTCGGAGTAGACGCGGGTGAAGCCAAGAGCGGAATTTATCCACTTCAGGTCGTCCGCCGCGACGAACGAATGCTGGCGCGGATAGCCCGAGGCGCAGCCCCAGTACTCGCGCCACATTATGTTCTTCGTGGCCATGGACCACTTCTCGGCGCGCGCCGCCCACTTCGCGTTTACCGCGTTTGTCACGGAGAAGCGGTCGTTCTTGATGAATGGGCAGAAGGCGACGTTGTACATCTCGTTGACCTTCACGTCGGGCGGAGGGGCGCTGAACTGGTAGGCAAACGTGTCGACCCGCAGATCTGGATAGCGCTGCGCTATGACTTCCTCAACCTTGTTCAGATAGCGGAAGAACTGGTTTGAGCGGAAGTTCACGTCGTTCTTGCCCGAGACGCGGCCGTCGCCAAGCGGAATGTCGGCCTGGCACGCAGCGCATTCGCAGAGGCGCATGTTGTCAGCCTGCTTGACCGCCCAATGGTCGAACGCAATGCCGTGCGCCGACTTCATTTCCGCGAGGCGAGCCGCTATCTTCTCCACCGCATTAGAGCCGACTACCGCCGCGCCGTCGAGGTTCGAATAACAGAGCTGAGTGTTACCCCTGTCCCGACGCCTGACGCCGCCGATCTCGGCAAAATACTCGGGATGCGTGCCGAACGTTCCTTCCGGCATGAACTGCGGCATGTTGTGACCCGCCGCTCCGCCAATGGCAAAGCCGCACTCCACGGCACGTCTCAGGACGTCCGGTTTCTTCTGGTCGGCGCACCCGAAGTTGCATCTGACGCGCGAATGCCAGTATTCGCTCGCCTCGTGCCTCGACGGCCCGCAGAACCACCATCCGCGCAGCCGGAAGACAGGCTTCTCCACGAAATCCGCCTCGCGCACCTTGAACGTTTTCGTCCGAGAATAGATTGTTCCGCATTCCTCGTCTGGGCGGGCCCAGATGATGTCGGAGTTGCGCTCAAGAAAGTCGTAGACGCCGTAGAGACATCCGCGCGGCTGCGGCGAGACGATGTAGATGCAGCCGTCCTTGCGGCGAACTGCGTAGCCGTCCCAGTCGCCAAGAAAGGTCTTGTCTTCGGGAAATTCCTCAAGGAACTTCACGCCGATGCGGAAGCGCGCATCAGGCTCCTCTTCCGCGAGAAGCGAGACATACGTCTTCAACTCCGCCGCTGCGCGCTTCTCAGGTGCACTCTCGCCAGATTCGATCTCAAGTCCATGCGCTGCCAAAGCAACCGAGATAGCAAACAACATTGCATTCATGTGGCTAAATCCCTTGAATGGCTATTTATCTAATATCGATGCATCCGTCAGGAAAACAGGATAGTCGAGGGCAAAGAACGGAGCCGCGCATTCGATGCCTCGGCGGTTTGGCTTTGCGCGATCTGTACCGTTGACGAGCGCCTTGACATCAAAAACTTCGCACCGAACAGGGTCTATCAGAACTGGATTCGCCAACGCCCCAACGTTCTCGTTAACCACAAACTCCAGACGCCCACGAAGCGGTCTTTCGTTCAGTTCCACGTGCTGAGGCTGCCACACAGCCAACACAGGGACACCTTTACGGCGGAACGCCGCCGTCCTGACCGCCGCGAAGGAAATTCTGTCCGTAAACTCCTTCGGCTTCTCCGTGTCGAAATAGGAGAAGATGCCAGGATCGGACACAAGCCCGTCACAAAGCCATCCAAGGCATTGCAATGTGTACCAGCCATGCTTGGGCTTGCGCGTCTGGCCGTCGAGGATACCGTAGTACTGGTCGCGCCCGTCGCCATAGTACCGGAGAAAATCGGTGACCGTGAAAATCGAGGAAACCTTCGCCCCATGCGCAAGGTCTGAGACAATCCGCCGCGCAATGAAGCGGGCTTGCGAATACTGCGAAGGAAGCGTAACGCCATTGTCCGACCGGCCCGTTGCACGCCCTGATTCACCCTGCCAAATCTCAAGCGGGGTTCCGTCAGGACGCTTCATGAGGGCGCGAATCTGTCCGAACATTGAATCCAACGCCGCCTCAGGATACGGTTCGTATCCATGATAGTTGAAGATGTCAACCACCTCGCCGATTCCGGCATTGGCTAGTGCGACGGTCCAGCCGCACGAAAGTTCGGCAAGATTGAACGAAATCCTTGCATCTGAAATCTCCCCCCTCACCGCCTCCGCAGTCGCGCGGACGAACGCGGCGAAATCGCGTGCCGCCTTTGAGACTCCATGCACGTTGTTTGCGACCTGTCCGCGATCCCGGAAAAACCACACCGGCTCGTTCCACACTTCCCACACTTTGACGCGCCCCTTGAAATGAGCAGCTATCGCGCGGACATACGCACACCATCCGGCCATCGCCTTCTCGCCGTGGTAGCAAGCCGCCTCGCCTATGTACCCGCGCGCCCATCCTGCCGCCAGCACACCCTCCGCCCTCGCCTTGGCGATGCGGTTGGCGAAATCATCGTTTGGCGTGTAGAGCGGATTGCCGAACGATAGCGAGAGCCATGTTTCGATGCCTTCTGCCGCGAGTCCGTCCACCACTTCATCGAGCCACTTGAAGTCGTACACGCCAGGTTCCTTCTCGCATCTGATCCATCCCGTCTGGCAACGCGCCCACTTGACGCCGGCGTCTCCAAGCCAATGGTACGTCCACGAAGGGTCGAACGTGTTCCGGTCAAGCGTCTCGAATCCGACCCCGAGCGGACTTTTCACGATGTCGCAGGAATGGCGGATTGGCGTGCGCCCGATGCGTTCAACGCCCTTCAGCGTTTCGTATGGATTTTCAGTGCCCTGCCAATCCATCTTCAGCCGTTCACCCGCGACCTTCAATTCCGCCAAAGCGGAGGCGACTGCCAACATCGCCACGATGGCCGCAAGACCAAGCCTCATTTCACGATCCTCCCGAGCTACTTAAAGATCAGCTGGAAACCGCGATTGTTGGCCGGACGCCACTCCATGTAGGCACCTGCAATGGGATACGCGCCGGAGAAAACCCAAGGCGTACCGTCAATGCTATCGACCGCGTAGTAGGCAAAATACTTCGCGAAGTCATCCCATCCAGCATCGCCCGGCAATGGATATTCGCGCTGTGTGACATCAAGCGCGGGCGAGTCATGGCGGACGCGCAAATCCCCCTTGCTCACGCTTGCGAATCGCGAATTCGCAGTGCTGCCCCACGTCGTTGCGGAAGACGGCAGCGTTCCTCTGTTGCCGAGCGCGCAGTTCAGGGCGATCTGGCCCGTCTTGCCGCTTTCCAGCGCGTTCGAGTCGGCAACTGAACAGCCGACGGCACGCGTCCCGACGCCAAACACACCAGTTCCGAAGCCGCCCTTTTCGACAACAGACGAGGAAAGCACCGAGTTCCTGAAGCCGTCAGCAGAGCTGCCGCAGTCTATGAAACGGCAGCGCGTGAAATGCGCGAGCCTTGCGATGCCGCCCGCAGGCGCATAGCAGTTAGTGAACACGCAGTCGATGAACTGGAGGGAGTCGGGCCTGTTAGCGCGGCCGAAGCCCGCACCGCCAATGTCGGCGTCGGAATTCTGCCCGACGTCCGTATGACCGTCGGCAAGAGTGAAGCCGACGAACGCAAGCCCCTGGTCGTATCCTCCCGTATTATTGGAAGTGCTCACGCACCGGACGGCATCGGGCCCGCATCCCGGATGGTTCACCGGATCGCGCTCGGTCTTCGCCGCCGCGCCGCGTATGATCGTCTTGTCGCGATCGCCCGTTGCGACAAACTTCATAAACCTGAGGTTTGGACAGTTGACGCGGTTCGTGACGCCGCGAGCCACTCCGCCGCCGGTGCAATAGTCGCCTTCGGCAACATAGGCAAGTCGCGGCGTCCCGTCGCTCGCAACCGTTATCTGCTTCTGCAGCGTCTTCCACGCCTTGGCCCACGTCGTGCCGTCGTTGTCGTCGCTTCCGTTGACGCCGTCAATGTATCGAGTGTGCTTCGGCGCGATGCATTCGTTTGTCTGCACCACGCCAGCCCCATGCGGAGGCGTGATCGCGACATAGCCCGCCTTCCCCGCATAGCGCGAGTGAAGTTCCTCTGGCGTCGTTCCCTGGACGGCAAGGCGGAACACGCTATCGGGCAAGCCAACCTTGACGGACACGGGCCAGGACGCCGCGAAGAACAGATTGGAACCATAAGTGGCAAACCCGTCAACCGTTACGCTGCCGGTCAGCATGACGCCGCCATATTCCGGGGTCTTAGGCGTTTGGTACGCTCCAACGGCAATATGCGCGGCGGACGTGTCGATAAGGTTCCCGTCCATGTCGCGCAACTCCGTGCCGGACGGAAGAGTAATTGCGGAGAGCTTGGCCGGATCGCCAGCATCGAGCGCGGCGGAACCGGGCAGCGGATGGTAGTCTCCGAGCGCAGGTGCAAACAGCTGGAACGGATTGGCGTTGGCGTACATCTTGCCCTGCGTGGCGTAGATGTTGGACGCGATGACGGTGCCATTGGTTTCGGCTGAGCCGTTCCCGACAAACAGGCAGTTGTAGCAGCTTGCAGTCAACACTCTCGCATCTTCGTTGCCGTAGATCGTGCAGTTGACCAGCTTGTCGTCGCTACTGTAGCTGAGCGTGTCATAACCTGAATAAATCACCTTGCAGCGGGCAAAAACCGAATTGATCGCATGGGCTTTATAGATTGCCGAGCCTCTCGTGTAGCCCGCCCTGCAGTCGGAAACGAGGCATCTGTTGAACGTTCCGCCGTACGCGGCGCCGCCCCAGTAGCGGGCCGTGCAGTTGGAGATGACGCAGTCTGTCACATAGAAATTCTTGGCGGCGCTTGCGACGGCTATGGCTCCCCCGCAATTCCAGGCGTAGTCGGCGTTGACATAGTTTACCGTGGCGCTTTCGCGCAGCGTGAAGCCTGTCAGCGTCGAGCCCTTTCCGTTCGCCGTCACGTATACGCACCGGACTGCCGCAGGGCCGGAATGGTATGTCGCGTTGCCGCCCTCATCCACCGGACAGAACCGCCCGACGATGTGCGTTTCGTCCTTCGTGCCGGTTGCGACGAGGTTCACCTTCTTGTCTATGTAGACGCGGGTGCGGATCTGGTAGCCGGTATTGCCCATCATCTCGATGCGTTCGTCGTAGTCCTTGTCGTAGACGCCTGGCTTGACCTTGATCGTGTCTCCCGCCACGCAGGACAGGCTGCTGACAGCCTCGTGGATGGAGCCGAAAGGATTCTGCTCAGAGCCGTCGCGCCCTGCCGCGCCGTAGTTCGAGGCATCGACCCACCAGGTGTTGCCGGCGGCCAGCGCAGCCGCAGCCGAAACGGCCACTGCCGCGCAAATGGACATGCGAGAGACGATGTTGCTAGTCGGTTTCATGTGTTCACTCCGTTCGTTAAGCCAGTCTTTCCCTTGTCTGCGCATATGATAGCGCAGAACACGCCCCGCCCGCAAGTACCCGCGCGGGTACCTTGAGAAAATTGTAGCGCTACGGCCGCCGAATGTTTTTATAATTCACAGTCCAAGTAGCCCACAGGAAACCGTCGCCGGCGGCAACCCTCTGTCCGCAGGGTCCAAGCCCATTTCTGGCAAGATCTCGTCATGCCAATGGGTTGGTAGTGCACAGAACAGAATTCTATACGTTTAGAACGTCAAAAGGGCAAACCGCTAATCGGACTCGGCACGAAATCGTTTTTGCCGGCACAGGCGGAAACTCTCGGCTCTTTAGAAATACCCGCCCTTGTCGATGATCTCGCTGATGGTATCACCCTGGCGGACCCAGGAGAAGATGTCGACTTCGTTGCGCTCAATCCCCTCAGCGCGAAGAAGTACGTCGTAGGCGATTTCGCGCGGAATGCAGATTACGCCGTCTATGTCGCCGAAGATTATGTCACCGGGACGCACAGTAACCTTACCGATCCTGATCGGCACCTGGTAGTGCGTGATCATGCAGCGTCCGAGCGAGCCGTTCGAGACGCGGTACTTGTAGAACACCGGGAACTTCTGCTCGAGAATCTGCTTCGTGTCGCGGATGCCTCCCGCAATCACCGCGCCGCGGATGCCTTTCGTCATCGCCGTCGCCGTCATGACGCCGCCCCAAAGAGACGCCTCGATGTCGTCGGAGGTATCCCAAACAACAACTCCATTGGACTTGAAGTCGTCGAGCATCTGGGCGCGGAAGGTCATCTCGCCCTCGATCATGACGTTTGGTGCAGACTTCACGGTGAACGCCTCGCCACAAACGACCATCTCATCCCTTAGCGGCATGATTTCATGCGGAAGGTTCTGATCAAGCAGCGTCAGCTCGCGCATCACGTCGTTGACGCAGCCCGTGTAGAGCTTCTCGAAGCGCTCGCACAATTCCCCTACTGGAATCGGGAATTCGTTCGTCGGAATGTGCTGACGCTTTGCGATCAGCTTGTCGAGCTTCATGAGGCCAGCTTCCTTGGCCTTGGTTCGCATGTTGGCTAATGATGGCATAATAGCGGCTTGTTAGCGGTTAAGTGTTGTAGTTTGCGAAATGTCATTCATGACTTGAATTGTCATTACCGCACGTCGAACCTCACGACGGTTCCACCGCCGAAATCAGCCTCGTACGTTCCGCGAAATCCTCTGAACGAAAGTCTTCCGCCACTGTCCGTCTGCGCGGACAGGCGAGTGCGCCAATCTTGCGCAATCAGCTTTCTGAGCCTCTTGTAAACTGGCTTCTCGTCCATTCTCTCGTCGATGAGCGCACCCTTGACCCGGTCTTCACCGCCCCAGGCCGCGCCATCGCAGAGGTTCCACCAGATTATCCCCGCAACCTGCGGAATGGAAAACCAGAAACGATACAGGTCCTCCGCGATCTCGCCCTGAAGATCGCGTCCGGCCTCGCCCGGGAGAATCGTCGACGGTATCGTGATTTCATTTATGAAAAGCGGCTTCCTGAGCTTCGCGAACTCGTCGTATGACCTGCGAAGCATGTCAGGATGCCAATGCTCAAGCCGTACGAAGCGTTCGCCCTTCTCGCGGCTGAAGAGATGGAACTGGAAGCCTATCGCGTCAAGGCGGATCCCCTTGTCGCAGATGCGTTTGCAGAGCTTGAAATAGCGCTTCCCGCTCCGGTTCCAGTCCGTCGCTCCAATGCCCATGTTGATTCCCAGCATGCACTCCTTCGGGAATACCTTCTCCGCCTCCGCATACGCCCAGTCCACGAAGGAAAGAGTCTTGTCCCCTTGGTACAGCGGGAAGTCCGGCGTCCTCTTCGGCGTGTCAAACGCCTCGTTGACAACGTCGAAATACCAGACGCTCCTGCCGTAGCGCTCCGCGACGCGGCGAAGCCAGTCTCGGTAGTACGCTTCCGCCTCGGCTTTCGTCTGGCTCTTCGCCCATGACGGATGCCAGCGGTCGCAGATGAGCGGCTGGCCCTTCATCCGCATGCCGTGCGCCCGCGCGAAGCCGAGCACGCGGTCGGACGGCGGACGCCTCCAGATTTCCTCCGAATCTGCGGCAAAGCGGAAGCGCCCCTTCTCCGGTTCCATTACGCCAGGGCAGAACGTAGTTGTGACGAGATTGAAGAACTCGGAGAGCTTCGCCTCGTATGCCGCGTTAGTCGGCCCGAGCTGTCCCAGGCAAAGGCCATTGCAACCGAATGCGAAGTCCGAAGAAATCTGGCGGACGTCGCAAGCCGCGTTTCTCATTATGCGCCCGTCCGCATCCTTCATGACGAGCGAGACGTCGGCCTTTCTGTTCGTCTCTATGTCGGCGATGCAACGAGCACGGTTTACCGCCCAGTATTTTCTCCAAGGCGTCGCCAACTCCGAATCGGGGACCGCCGGCGCCTTGTCTGTGGCAAGCGCCGATGCCGCCGACAAAGCAAACAACACTACGAGACGAAAGCCCATATTCATTGCTCATTGTCCTTTCTTAATGCACATAGCCATGCCACAAGCACGAGACCGATGGCGGCTGCGACAGCAAGCGCCGCCATGCCGACGCCGAGGCCGAACACGCCCTTGAGCCAGGCAAGACCGATTGGGGCGAGAGCGCCGATGAGAAGTCCGAACGCTATCACAACGCCCTGGCATGAACTCCTGTATGCAGGAAGAATCATCTCGATCAGCGACGGAAAGAACGTCGCGTCGCACATGCCACGGAAGAACCCGAAGAGCGACAGGCCGACAACGGCCAGGAACAGGGACGGCGCAAGCCCCATCATCGCAAGGAACGGGATGCATCCGACGAATCCCGAGGCCAGGACGACCAGCCGTCCCTTCTCCGTGCGGTTGCGGAGCCAGTCGCTGACGCGCCCGCCGACCATCACGCCGCCTATGGCGCAAAGCACATGCCAAAGCATCGACGTGAAGCCGGCCGCCGCGAGCGACAGGCCGAACTTCTCGTGGAGAAGCGTGGGTATCCACGTAATGTATCCGACATTGCAGAAGACGATGCATCCGAACACAATGCCCATTGCCAGAATCCTCGCATTCCCGAACACCAGCTTGGCGGCCTCGGCAAGCGAAACGCGGCTGGAGGACCTTCCGGTTGCTCGCACATCGGGCTCTGAAAGCCCGAAGAACAGCACAAACGACCACAAGACGCCTAAAGCGCCGAAGATGAAGAACGGGCTGCGCCAGCCGTACCGGACACCAAGCCATCCGGCGACCGCTCCGGAACCGATCATGCCGCAGTACAGCGCTGTCTGGTGGACGGCCATCGCCGTTCCCTTGGTCTTTTCGTGGCACTCGCCTATCAGCGAGTTGGCGGCAGGCAGATAGAACGCCTCCCCGAAGCTCAGCGACGCGCCGCGGAACAGGACGAGATGCGCAATGCATGTCGAGAACCCGGTAGCCAGCGTCGCCGCGCTCCAAGTGAGAATGGCCGTGAAGATGACGCGGCTGCGGCGGAAATAGTCCCCCGCGAAACCCGCAACTGGCGCAAGGACGCCATAGAATGCGTGGAACGTCGTCGCCACAAGCCCGAGCTGCACGTCGGTAAGACCGAGGTCGTCCTTCAGTAGCGGCATGACGAAGCCGAACATCGCGCGATCCGCCTGATTGAGCAGGAACGCCACCCAGAGGAACGCGAGCATCCGCCATTTGTATTCGATCTTCATCACTTCGTCATCTCCCTCAGAGCATCAGCAGACCTCCGCTCACGTTCAGGCACGTGCCCGTCATGTAAGTCTGCTCGGCGGCAAAGCGCACGGTTTCGGCGCATTCCCGCATCGTGCCGGGACGGCCAAGCGGAATCGTCGCATTGACGGCCTTAAGCCGTTCCTCTCCGGCTCGCCGGACAAGATTTTCCGTCAGGACGGCTCCGGGCAGGACGGCGTTTGCGCGAATGCCCTTCTCTCCTCCAAGCGCGGCGAGCGAACGCATCAGGCTGATCTGCCCGGCCTTCGCGATGCCGTACGGAATGCGTTCCATGTCGTTCGGTATGATAGCGCGTATGGAAGAGACGTTGACGATCGCTCCGCCGGAGGGATTCTGCGCGGACATGATGCGAAACGCCTCAAGCGCACAGAGATACGACCCCCTCAAAGACACGGCGATGTTGCGGTCGAACCAAGAGGCGTCGTCCTCCCCTTCACGCCGCGTGGAAGGATCGAGCCGCGCATTGTTCACAAGAACATCCAGCCTGTCTATGCCCGCGAACGCGTCCCTTATCGCCGCCGCGTCCGAAAGGTCGCACGGGACCACCTTGCCCGGACCGGGCAGATCAACCCTGCCCCGATTCGACGTGGCGAAGACGAAATAGCCGTGCCTGGAGAATTCGGCGAGGATCTCGCGTCCGAGCCCCTGCGACGCCCCTGTTATGAATGCCGTCTTCATGCCGTCACCACTGGAACTTCTTCGGGCACCAGTCCGCCGGACGCCCCGGATCCTTCTCGTAGCCTTCGCGCAGTCCGGCCTTGCGGTTGGTCTCCGCGTAGCGCTCCAACTTGTCCATGTCTATGGAAACGCCAAGCCCGGGCTTGTCGGGCGCGGTCATCGTGCCGTTCTCGAACTTCAGCATGCCGCCCTCGAGAATGTCGTCCGCAAGATGCGGATAGTGCGTGTCGATGGCGTAGGTGAGGTTGTGCGTGCACGTCGCAAGATGGAGCTTGGCGGTCTCGGAGATGCCGAGCTCCGCGCCGGAGTGTATGCACATGCCCCAGAGAAGCGTATCGCAGACGTTGGCGAGCTTCTTGGAGTACGTGAAGCCGCCCCACTTGTGCAGGTCGCCGAGTATGACGTCCACCGCGTTCATGCGGAATGCGACGGGCACCTGGTCGAAGTCCACGACACACATGTTCGTCGCAAGCGGAATGTCGATGTCGCGGCGAAGTCGCGCCATTCCCTCGATTCCCCACGTCGGATCTTCGATGTACTGGAGATCGTACGGCTCGAGCTTCTTGCAGACGTAAAGAGCGGTCTGCGGATTCCACGTTCCGTTCGGGTCGATGCGTATCTGCATCTTCGGGCCGAACGCCTCGCGGAACATCGCTATCGCGGCAATGTCGACGTCAGGCTCCGAGGCGCCCACCTTCAGCTTGACGCACTTGAACCCCTCTTTCGCGACAAGCTCCTTCGTGTACGCGAGAAGTTCCTCCGGAGTCGTCTCTCCGCCTTCGCCCGTGGACGGATTCGGCGCGCGGGTGAACACGTATCCGGACATGTCGATCTTCTCACGGAACCTGCCGCCCATGAGCGCCCATACCGGCTTGTTCAGAGCCTTACCGATGATGTCCCAGCAGGCCATCTCGATGCCGGCGATGAGCCCGTAGCCTGCATAGCCGAAGAAGTACGGACGCGGACGGAAGAAACCGAGAATGCGCTCGATGTCGAACGGATTCTCGCCGATTATCTTCTTGGACTCGTACTCGACGGCCGCCGCGCCGACGCGCCCCATCGTCTCGCCGATTCCCGTGATGCCCTCGTCGGTTTCCATCTGCACGACAAGGCGCGTCGTCTCGTAGCGGACACCCCAACTCCACCTGATGCCGGCCTTGAATGGCACGTTGACGGCGGTGGCTTTGACTTTAGTGATTTTCATGGCACGTATTGTAGCAAATCCATCTTCCGCCGGTATGTCAATTGCAGAAACAAATACTGTCATTCCCGGCAATGGCAATATTGACACCTTCAAGCCGGGTCTTGTATAATACGCCGCGTGGCAAAGAAAAACGAGTTGCGGTCGCGAAATGTGCTTGTCGCCGTGTCCACCATGGGCCTCACGGGCTGGCAGAAGCGCAACGGCGTGTTCCGGTACATCGGGGAGGGCCGGCCATGGAACGTCAAACTGGCCACCACGACGGCAGAACTCGGATCGCTCTGCGAGGACAATGCGCGGATAGACGGCATGATCGTCAGCATGCCGGACATAGGCCCCGGCATCTGCGGTTTCGCCGACACGGACATTCCGACCGTTCTCTTCGACATAAATCTGCCGCGCACATCGTCCGTCTTCTCAAGGCCCAAAGGCGTCGTCTTCCTTCACCACGATTCAGGGCTTATCGGCGAAACCGCCGCGAACCACCTTCTCTCCACTGGCGCGTTCAGGAGCTTTGCGTTCCTTTCGCCGCCCAATCCGGCCCCTTGGGCCGAGGAACGCGAAAAGACTTTCTCCGCGAATCTCGGGAAGTGCGGATTCGGCTACGCGAAAGTGACCGCCGGATCCGATCCGTCGGACGCCGCGCGGACGCTCCTTTCGCTGCCTCGTCCCATCGGCCTTTTCGCGGCGTCGGACCGAACCGCGCTCGCCGCCTTCGCGATCGCCTCGGCAGCGGGGATGGACATCCCGGACGAGCTTTCGATCCTCGGAGTGGACAACGACGAATCGATCTGCGAAAGCACCTCCCCTTCGCTCTCCAGCATAGCCGTCGCTCCGGACAACTTCGGCTACATGGCGGCGAAGCTGCTCGACGAACTCATATCGCGCCCCGAGAGACCGTCGCGCAACGTGACCGTCAAAGGGATGCCGAGCATCGTGGAGCGAGGCTCCACGCCGGGAGCAAAGCCCTACGGACATCTTGTGGAAAAGGCGATTGCATACATCAAGCGCCATGCGACTGACGGAATCGGTCCCGACGACGTCGCAATGCATCTGCACATATCGCGGCGGCTGCTCGACCTTCGTTTCTCGCAGACGGGGCGGGGCACCGTGCTGTCCGCGATAAACGGCCACAAGCTCCAAGCCGTCGAGAGGATGCTCCTGAACACGTCCCACACTATCGATCGGATATCCCAGGAATGCGGCTACGGCTCGCCAAACCATTTGATGAAGATATTCAAGGAGCGCCATGGCATGTCGATGCGCGAATGGCGCACCCGCAACAGTGGCGCCAGCGGCTTGCGGGTATGACATCCCGGACATGGACTGCGAAAACCTTCGTAGGAAAAGCCGAAAACCTACGGAGAGAATTTCCGTTTCCTACGGAGGGAATTTTGTCAACTGACACACGAAGTTTTGTCAACTGACACACGATCTTGCGTCAACCGGCAAAAATCCGAGCGTAAACCGGCAAATCCGCACGCTATCCATGCGCCCGACAAATGTGCCGCGTCCGACGCAAATCGCCATTGCCGCGAAAATCCGAGTTCTCTAAATTCGCTTCCAAAAGCGAATTTGGATTTGCGACTTTCTATTTCTTTGCCTTTTCCGCTTTTGCCTGGCTATTTGGCAAGTTATGAGACTCTTTCATGTAAATTCAAGTTCGCAAATCGGTCCTTTACGAATGAATACGCCGCTTCTACGGAGAAATCTGTGCCTGGTCGAAGGATTTCCATGAAGCTTTATACATTTGCCACTATCGCATCCAAAACATTGTCCAGATGTCCACAGACATCTTCCACTAGGAAACGAAGAACACGATAGCCGTTTTTCTGCAGCAGAACATCTTCACGCCTGTTTCTGCGGTAGGCCTCGACGTCACCAAGTATCGATGTCGAATCCAGCACGACAACAACCTTGACATTCGTGTGCAACAGGTCCACCTCGACATACGGGTTCTCACCAAAGGGAATTGGCAATCGGCAGCCTCGCTGAAACATTCCCTTTGTTTCAGGCATTGATTCGAGACGCTCATACAAGAACTTCAACACGGCAGCAGGAGCCTCTGTCCGCCCCAAGACCCTTTCGCCAAGGTCAAACTGCAATGTCGCGTATACGAACAAGTCGGCCAAGGCCTCGTCCACTCCATCCCGACAGAGGCGTCTCACGCTATCGGAGAACGTCTCCTTCCAATGCGGAACAACCGGCAGCGCAACCGAGGTGGGCCAGCCTTCGGACACACCGACAGGAACAACCATCTTGTAGCCAATGGCCTCGTATCCTTTTGCGCGTTTCTCATACATGCGAGAGCAAACGGCAATGTTCACGTCCAAATAATCATAGATCCGGACTTCTTTCTTGTCATCGTACAAGCGATGAAGGCGTCCCGCGAACTGCGTCAAGCGACCTCGCCACGAAATCGGCTGGGCGAGAAAGAGTGTGTCAAGTCGCGCATCATCAAATCCCTCCCCTAAAAACGACCCCGTCGCCAGAATAACCCGAGACTCAGTAGCAGGAATAGAGGCAAGTCTTTCTCTTTCGGCTTTCAGCTGACGACGCCCCATGCCTCCCATCAACAGCAAGATATGTTGAACACGTCCATCCAGCAGCTTAAACAACTCCTCAACTTGATCACGCCGGTCGCTCAAAACAACAGGTGACCTGCCTTCCGAAACAACCGAAAGGACATCTTGGACTATCTGCCGATTTCTAATCGTGTCCGCAACCAATGCATCGCAAAGATCGTTGTACTCGATATGGCCGTCTTCACCTATCTTGCCGATGGGCATACGGAACGATGTTGGGCGAACACAAACAATGTGATCAAACGGTTCGCGCTTCGCCAACGTTTTGGGATCAACACGATGGCGAATCGGACCGCATTGCATCATGATGAGCGGATGCCGCCCATCTTGGCGATCCACGGTCGCCGAAAGGCCCAGCACATACTTTGCTGGAGCGGTATCAACCGTCGCCTCAAATGTCTCCGCCGCAACAGCATGGCACTCATCGATGACAATCTGGCCATACTCCTTCACGCGAGGATCAACGACACCTTTCCGGGATAGGGACTGGATGACGGCTACGTCAATCTTCCCTGTCCATCTCTTAGCCCCGCAACCGACCTTCCCAATCTCCTTCTCGGGGACACCCAGAAACTCTGCAAGTCGAGCCACCCACTGCAATTGAAGCTGGCGACGATTAACAAGGACAAGCGTATTTACCTTGCGTTCAGCGATCATATACGCCGCCACAACCGTCTTGCCGAACGCCGTGCCCGCAGCCAGGATGCCCGTGTCTGACTTCTTCAGATCCGTTACCGCCGGTTTTTGATCAATTCGCAGTGTCCCCTTGAATGTCACGTCAATGGGCACGCCCGCATAACGTTTGTCCTGCACGACCGGATTGAGTCGCTCGCCCTTCAAGACCTGAAGGGCGCTTTCCAGACAACCACGCGGAACCTGAAGGAATGCATCGCCATTCAGTGCTCGCGAGATGATTCTCGGTTCACCATAAACCGAATACTTCATCCGCTGCTTTTTGCTGAACTCGGGATTGTGAAATGATGCCAGCGCAATTAACTTGCATCGCACAGATGGTGCAAGATTCTTTTGCTCAATATATACCCGATTCGCCAAAACAACCCGAACATCGGCAAGTGGCGGCAATGAGGAATTCTGCCCGACACATTCCCCTGTCGACCAAAGAGGCAGGAAGAATGTCCACGGATGTTCGCTATCCGACACCATCCTTACACTCGGCAAAAGCAACCTCCGCTCACTTCGCGCTTTTTGAAGGAGAATCTCCACGGTACTTCGACTGATACCTTCAACAGATGAAAGGTATGCCCATTGGTCCGCATATGGCATCCAGTCATCATTCACAAAGACGCTGTTGTCCACCCGGCGCGGTTCCGCTTGCAATGGCAAAGCGATGAGATTGCCGAAACCTCCTTTAGGCAAGGTGTCCTGATTCGGGATTATTCGGTCGTATGAATCCAAGCTGACCTCTGGGTGTTCTTCGATAACAAGCGTCATCACATACGTCAGAACCTCGCGTATGGCTTTCGCCGGGACAGGCGACTGAAGAAAGAACCAGAGGTGGGCACCCTTGCCTGATCGAGATTTCTCCAATGCGACAAATAATCCCAAGTCCCGGGCCTTGCGAACAGTAAGGATAGCATCACGTCGCCAAGACGACTCATCAAAGTCGATGACGGCCACACGTACCGTCTCGTCCGCTTTCATGGGGTAGATCCCCATCACAAAGGTCTTCATGTCGGCATCTTTGCCGCGCAAGTGCCATCGAATCACCTCATCGGAGACTGGCACATACTGACGCACCGTACACTCGCTACATTTCTTGTGCTGCTTTAGCACACAACCCGCACCCCATTGATTCCGGCAGCAAGGCGTGTATCCGCTCGAACCCTTCTTCTCATTCTCATACCGCCGTGCAAAAACATCTTCCCGTCCCACAAAGAGAGATCGAAAGAACTTTATCTTTGCAAGATTGCTTGACGAATGATTGATAGAATGTTCCAACATCTGGACGATTTTCTTACTCACGCCATGTCTAGCTTCGCTACTAGATCATTCGTCCATACTATGGCCTCGTCTACCGTTGGCCTATCATCTGGGCCACAATGGCGCTTGCCATCTGCCCCCTCAGGTCGTTAGCCCGCGCGAAATCCCCCGCAAACCGTTGCAGAGCGCGGTCAAGATTGGATTTGGAATTTGGCGCATTCTTCATCGGTAAGCAGTCCTTTCTCGTTGGCGGCAGCAGCAGCTTCCGCAATCCTGTCCAGCTCTACGGAGCCATCCGCCCTTGCGGATTCAAGCGCATCGGTCAGTCTCTGGCACTTTATGCCCTCGTATCCGTCGTATTCCACTGTATCGCACCGTACGTTTTCCCGAACGCGGAAGCCGCGCGGAAGCCGACGCCTCACTCGCTTCGGCGTGCCGACGTAGAACGCTGTGGGGTTTGCCGGAGTAAGGCGCAGCATGTACAGGACGGATGCTCCCCGCAGATAGGCTTCCTCGCCCACGACTGCATTGGCGAACGCATACACGTCGTTCTGTCCAGGTACATGGTGCTGAACCTGATAGACGCCATGACCGAGCCGCGTCAGACGCCCGCTTTGCACCATCGCGGACATACTCTGCTTGGAAACGCCAAGCTCCCTCGCTTTCGCGGCGGTTATTATGCCATAGTGGTCTTCAGCCACCGGCCAAATCTGTTCATATGCCGTCATGTCAAAAGTATAGGTTTTATTTTACCTTTTGCCAACGGCGGGCATTATAGCACAGATCGCCCTCAAACATCAACCATCAAAATGCCAAAAGTAAAGGAATACTTTTACCTTTTGACAAAGCGACAAGACCTGTCTGTCACAAAGATACCTTTGGTCTAGGGTCAAGATGGACGAGGCGGTTCGATCCTGCCATGAAAATCGGTGGATAAATTCCGAAACGAAGCCTCCCGCACAAAAATCCAACGCCTAGAATTCGGCGGCAAACCCTTGAAAAAACAATGTCCGCGCATCATCTGCACGGACTGCCCGGTTCGATTTTGCCGAACCGTACATTTGGTGGCCAAGGCCGGGATCGAACCGGCGACACACGGATTTTCAGTCCGTTGCTCTACCAACTGAGCTACCTAGCCATGTGTAGCAAACTCAAGATTGAATGGTAGGAGCGCAGGAATTCGAACCCTAGACCCAGTGATTAAGAGTCACTTGCTCTACCAGCTGAGCTACGCCCCCATTCACCTTGGTCTTCTGGAGCGAGGAACGGGACTCGAACCCGCGACAACCACCTTGGCAAGGTGGCACTCTACCAACTGAGTTATCCTCGCATCACGAAAACAGTACGTGTATATCATATTGAGCC
>JAEEZC010000278.1 GCA_016288465.1 Verrucomicrobiota bacterium
CGGCGTGTGCGTGCCGCGTCCGCCAAGGCCGACGCGCCGCAGAAGCTCCAGCGCGCGCTTCCGGCGCTCACGGCGCGAAAGGCGCCCCATATAGAGGTCGGGCAACTCCACCTGCTCGATGGCGCTCGTGCGCGGCAGAAGGTTGAAGTTCTGGAAGACGAAGCCCAGCTTCTGGTTGCGTATGTGGGCCAGCTCGGAAGGCGTGCGCCGCGCGACCTCTATGCCGTCGAGAAGGTACGAGCCCTTGGTCGGCGTGTCAAGGCAGCCGAGGATGTTGAGCATCGTTGACTTCCCAGACCCGGACGCGCCCATGATCGCGACGAACTCGCCCTCGTCCACCGTCATCGACACGCCGTCAAGCGCGTGCACGGGCTCCTCGCCCTGCGCGTATATCTTGTACATGTCGCGTATCTCTATGAGATGGTTCATGGTCCTGTCGGCTCCGGCGGCTACTTCTTCTTCGGCTCGGGCGCGGTGCCCTTGTTGCTGTTGCGCCGCGGGAACTTCGGCATGAACGGATTGTTCGTGCCGCCGTTCCGCGCCTCCTTGTCGGACACGGTCTCGTAGCCGACGACAGCCTCCTTGCCCTCCAGCTCGTCGGCGTTCTCGAGCGCGGTGAACGAGTCGTCGGAAATCCCCTCCGTTATGAGATGCGGCACCAGCCTGCCGTTTTCAAGCGTCCATATCTTGCGGCCGCGCGGCACCTCGAGGTCCTTGATGTCCTCATCCTTCGGACGGAACCGGAACGCCGCCGCCGAAACGACCACCGCGTTCTCGGCCCTCGCCGTCTCTATCGAGAGCGTCGCCGTCATGCCGGGAAAGAGCATCTCGTCCGGATTCTCCGCCTCGATTATGATCGGATACGTCACCACGTTGTTCGTCGAGGTGGCCGACTTCCTCACCTGCTTCACACGCCCGGTGAACTTGCGGCGGTACGCGTCGGCGGTGAACGTCACCGTCTGGCCGACCCTTATGTTGCCGACGTCCGCCTCCGGAACCGTCGCCTCGACCCACACGGTCTCGAGGTCCTCGGCGATCGTCAGCACCGGCACCGCGTTCATCGACGAGACGACGGTCTCGCCCTCCTCCACCTTCCTCGCTATCACGATTCCGTCGACGGGCGACCTTATCGAGCAGTAGTCCAGGTCGGCCTTCGCCTTGCTCACCGCCGCCTCGCTCTGCTCTACAAGCGCCTCTGCGCTCGCAAGCGACGCGCTCGCGCTGTCGATCTCCGCGGCGGCTCGCTCCGCGGCCTCCTTCGCCGCGTCGTAGTCGGCCTGCGAGCAGAGGTTCTTCTCGAGAAGGGCGGCCTTGCGCTCAAGCGTCTTCAGCGCAAGCTCCTGCGAAGCCCTCGCGGACTTCAGCGACGCCTTGCGCACCAGGACGTTTGCCTGGTTGACGTGCAGCTGCGCGACGGCGCTCTTGTACGTCGCGTCGTAGACGAGCGGGTCGATGAGGGCGACGATCTGCCCGTTCGTGACGACGGAGTTGTAGTCCACGAAGAGCTTGATCACCTTGCCGTTGACCTGCGCTCCGACGGGAATTCCGGTCGACGTGTTGCGCGGCGTCACGGTGCCGGTCGCCTCGACCGTCCGCACGATGTCGGTGCGGACTATCGGCGCGAAGCGGTAGCCGGGCGTCTTGGGCCTGGCGGCGAGCGGACTCTTTTCGCCGCATCCGGCGGCGAGGACTGCGAGGAGAAGCGCTGTCGCGCATGGGAAAAGTCGCGTTTTCATTGATTTTCCAGTGAGGACGTTCTTTCGTCGTAGACCGGGCTTGAGCCGAGCAGGGCGAACAGCGCCGCCTCGGCGCGCTGCCCGCGGTAGAACGCGCCGACCCTGCTGCCGAGCGCGGACGCGTAGTTGTCGACCGCGTCCGCGAAGTCGACCCTGCTCGCGTCTCCAACCTTGTACTGCTCAGTGACCGTCGAGAGGTTCTCCCTCGCCGACGCCAGCGATTCGTCCGCCGCCTTGCGCGCCTCGCGCGCGTTGTCGCGGGCGGCGACCGCGATCTCGATGTCGCGCACAAGGTCCTGCTCCGCCGCGTCGACCGCCGCGGACGCCTTCTTCATCGCCACGACCGCGCGCTCGACAGCGGCTGTCCTGCGCCAGCCGGTGAACAGACGCTCCGCCGCGGAGAAGCCCCACTTGAAGACCCAGAGCGGATCCGTCCACGAAAGCGACGCGCTGAAGGACACTTCCGGATACAGGTCCGCGACCGCCGCGTCCACGTCCGCGACGGCGGCGCGAAGGCGCGCCCGCGCGATGCGCATGGAAGGGGCGTTCGTCCGCGCGAGAGCGCACGCCTCGGCCGCGTCGTATTCGGTGTCGGCGAAGCCGCGCCGCGCGGACGCAAGGGCGCCCTCGGCCTCGTCGCCGCGCCCGCCTTCCGCCGCGCCAAGTGCCCTGAAGTACTCCGCAAACGCCGTGGACACGTCGTTCGACGCCGCGACAAGGCGCTCCCTGGCGCTCGCGAGGTCCAGCTTCGCGCGAAGGACGTCCAGTCTCTTGGCCTCGCCCTCCGAAAGCATGCGCTCAACCTGGTCGAGGTGGAGCGCGCGCACGTATTCGTTCGTCTGCGCGACCTCGAGAAGCGCACGGCTCTCGTGCAGGCCGAAGTACGCGTCGGACACCTCCTTGAACACGGCGTACTCCTCTTTGACAAGCGAAGTCTCGGCGGCTATCACGTCCTCCGCCCTCGACTGCGCGAGCGCCGCGTTGCGCCCGAAGTCGTAGAGCAGAAGGTCGACGGAGATCGACGCCGACGGATCGCCCTTCGTGCTCAGCTTGAAGTCGTCGAGATGCGCAGGCGTTGTCGCCTCCGAATGCCCGGCCGATGCCGACGCGTGCGCCGCGTTCCACGGCGTCGCTGAGACGACCGGCGCGTCGGCTGCCACCTGCTTTAGCGCGAGACGCGCGTCCACGACCGCCAGCCGCGCGGACGTGACGGACGGACGGCTCTCGAGCGCGAAGTCCACAAGCGCCGCGAGCGAACGCCCGTCAGGCGGAGTCGGCAGGGGAGCGCTTTCGCCGCAGTCGGACGCCTTGGGCCGCACGTCGCGCTGCGCCTGCCTTGCGTCATGCACAACCGAGCACCCGGCCAAGGCCGTCGCCGCAACAACTGTTAAGACATGCCTAAAATCCATTTCTGCATATTATATCATACTTTCATCGCCGCCTACGTGTCAAAGTGCTACGATTCTCCATGTCCATGCTTCAAACGCAAAGGTTGCAGAGGTTGCGGCCGATTCCGATTGTCGTCACCTCCCGCCATTCCCCGTTCCCCGTTCCTTCAAGCATTCCTAGGCCCAATCTCTTTTCGTCATTAGTCTGAAATGATTTCTTCCCTAGTCTATAATAAATTTGTCTTTAGTCTAAAATGAATTTGTCCTTAGTCTAAAAAGCGAGCCCCGTTAGTCTAAAAAGCCCCCTCGCACTGGGAGATGGATGCGCTCTCCCTGTTTCCTCTATCCGAGCCAAAGCCAGAGGGCAAGCTTCTCTGCCCACGCTTAAGAGGTAAAACCTGACGGGAAAAGCCCGATTTTCCAGAACCGCTGGAAAATTGGGTTTTCGAGCTGAAATTTCGGTGCATATGTTGGCGAAAAAGTAAGCATTTCCAATTTTCCCGCCAATTTTACAATTTTCCAGACTCTTGGGAAAATTGGAATCTTCGGCTGAAGCGCCGTTGGGTATGTTGGAGAAACAGTTAGGCTATCGGGCTTTTTCCTAATTTTCCAATTTTCCTGGAAAATTAATTTTCCCGCTTTTCAATTTTCCCACGCGCATATATAATGCGCGGGAATGGGAAAATTGGATGCGGGGAATAATGGCAACGGGGGCCATTACCTCGGAATGCTTAAGTATGCGGGGACAGTCCCCCTAACATTATTGACGGCCCGCGGTAACAGGCGAGTGCTATGCACGAGCGTCAAAATCACGTCGGGTGGAGTCCGCGAAGTGCGGCTCGGGCGGTACCGCGCCCGTAGCTCGCCTAGTCCCGGGGGTAAAGGGCTTGTACCCCCGGGTATAGCCAAAAGGGACTTAAGGGACGTTGCAGGGAAAGGCTGGAAAGCTTTTAACCTTTTAACCCTTTAACCTTACTTTTAACCTCTTAATCTTCTCTGTTCCCTGTTCCCTCTTCCCTGTTCCCTTTCCCCATTTTAACCTTCATTTTGGGAATGTGAGCGGCATTTTTGATATAATACTGCGAATTGTCTGGAAAGGCGGAGGAGGAGAGAGACGATATGACGAAGATTTTCAGATGGATTATGACGGCGGCGGGGATCGCGGCGACTGGTGCACTTGCGGCGGAATCGGTCGAATACTACGACCCTGTCGGCAAAACAAACGCGACATGCTCTGTCTATTGCGCCTACGCAGGCCAGACGACGCTTACGAGCGGCTGGTATGTGGTTTCTGGCGTCATCACGAACGGCACCCGCATAACTGTCAATGGCGACGCAAACCTCATTCTCCGCGACAGTTCGGAGCTGGCTGCAATGAGGGGCGTCACTGTGGACGTGAAAAGCAGCATCACCAACAGCCTCACGATCTGGGCGCAGAGCACAAATTCTGTCGCCGGAAAACTGACGGCGACCGGCAAAGACGGCGTCTCCGGCATCGGCGGCGGCGAGGAAGGCGCAGGCGGAAATGTGACAATTAACGGCGGCGAGGTGACGGCTAAGGGCGGCCGCTTCGCCGCCGGCATCGGCGGCGGCGAGGAAGGCGCAGGCGGGAATGTGACGATCAACGGCGGCGAGGTGACGGCGACCGGCGGCGTCTTGGCCGCAGGCATCGGCGGCGGCTTCGAGGGCATGGGCGGGAATGTGACGATCAACGGCGGCGAGGTGACGGCGACTGGCGGCCAGTTTGGCGCCGGCATCGGCGGCGGCTCAGGTAGCTCAACCGACGGCGAATTGGATATTTCCGACTTGATTGTGGGATATGCGGACGGCAACGGAAATGTGACTTCATGGGCAGCCACGTTAGAAGAGCAGAGGGTGTACTGCCGCAACAGAGAAGGGAAAACGGTCCGGCTTGAGGTCTGCGAGCACAAGGACGATGACGGCGATGGCGTCTGCGATGTCTGCGGCAAGCTTTTTGGGCCAATCCGCTACTACGACCCTGTAGGCAAAACAAACGCGACATGCTCTGTCTATTGCGCCTACACAAACCAGACGACGCTTACGAGCGGCTGGTATGTGGTTTCTGGCGTCATCACGAACGGCACCCGCATCTTTGTGGACGGCGACGCAAACCTCATTCTCCGCGACAATTCGGAGCTGGCGGCAATGTCGGGCGTCAATGTGGACGTGAACAACAGCATCACCAACAGTCTCACGATCTGGGCGCAGAGCACAAATTCAGTCGCAGGAAAGATCTCGGCGACTGGCGACGGTGTGTACGCAGGCATCGGCGGCGGCGAAAATCGCGCGGGCGGGACGGTGACGATCAATGGTGGCAAGGTGTCCGCTGAAGGCGTCATAAACGGTGCAGGCATTGGCGGCGGCAACGGCGGCGCAGGCGGGACTGTGACGATCAACTGCGGTACGGTCTCGGCTGCAGGCGGCGGCTAGGGCGCAGGCATCGGCGGCGGCAATGGCGGCATAGGCGGGACGGTGACAGTCAATGGCGGCACGGTGGAGGCGGTTGGAGCCTTTTGCGGCGCAGGCATCGGCGGCGGCTATGGCGGCATAGGCGGGACGGTGACGATCAATGGCGGCGAGGTGACGGTTCGCGGTTATGCTGGCGCGGGCATTGGCGGCGGATATCAATGCGGTTCGCATGGCGGTCTGCAAATCTACGACCGCGCGAAGGTGGCGGCGGGCAAAAACGAGGCGAATGCGGCGCTTGTCGCGCCGACTGAGCGCGTTGACGCGTGCCGTATGCCCTATGCGAAGATAGAGCCTTGCAAGGATCATCATTATGAGTACGGGTACTGCGAGTTTTGCGGCGATACGCTGCCGGCGTCGGTGGCGAATGTCGTAGCGCGGCAGAGGTGGCCTTGGAACGGGCTTGTGGACATCGACTACGACGTTTCGGGCCACACTGACGGGCTGAAGGCGGAGATCGTGTTCGAGGAGCAGGACGGCGAAGGGCGTTCCTGGCCGGCGACGAAGTTCCTGGCCGGCTTCGAG
>JAEEZC010000028.1 GCA_016288465.1 Verrucomicrobiota bacterium
ACGGCGGGCTGGGTACACGGGGTAGGCGCTCTCCCTACACGGGGTAGGCGTTCTTCCTACACGGGGGGTTTGACCTTCCTACACGGAGGGTTTGACTTTCCTACACGAGATTTCGGTAGTTGGCAGTTAGTTGGAGAGATTAGTTGGAGTTGGAGAATGGAAGATTTTGGTTCTTTGTGTAGAAGGGAAAGGAAGGCGCCGCTCTCGAACTCCAACTCGAGACTCGAACTTGGTGATTAGCCCGCCGCCCGCGCTTCGCACGGGAATGTAAATGACGATAATGGCTTGGGGGACTGTCCCCGCATACTTACATGCTCTAGCTATCGGCAAAGGTCACCTGACCGTTAGGCGAACGGTAGCGCTACCTTTTGCCTATCGGTAGCGCTACCTTTGGTCGATTGGTAGCGCTACCTTGGCCCCAAAGGTCACGCTACCGTTCCACGCCAACCCCGACGGGGACCCGTTATCACGCATGATCCACATACCTCGCCCTTACCGACTTAGGGCGTTTCGCGGCAGTCCTCTTCTTGGCAACATCGGTTTTCTTAATCGCAGACCCATGCCCCGCCTTTTCCGTCCCCGACGCCGCTACCTTGTAGCCACGCTTCTCCTCAATCGCCAGCCGCAGTTGCTCTGGCCTCGGACGATGACAGGGATAATTTACAGTTGGAGCCCGACAGTCTCCTATTGCTTCAAGAATCCTACGGCCCATTTGTTCTGCAAGTTTTAAGTGCATTTGGGGACAGTCCCCTTCCCTGCCGCTGCTTGGCTGTTACGTCCGAAACCGTCGGCGTCCCCACGATCAGTCCCATCGTCGCCATAACCGTCGCCAACAGCATGAGAGCCCTTGGTGCTTGGAAACCCTGCGCAACGGTGAGAATAAGGGCCTGCAAACAGTGCGCTTTCGTGTATATTTGGCACTTCCTAAGGTTGCGCGTTCGTGATGGATGTGATACAATCCCAACTGTGATTAAGACCAAGGGGGGTGTCCCCTTCATGGCCATTTGGCGCATTATGTCCACCTTTTCGCGGAATTTAGGCAGTTATAGAGCCGAGGGACTGGATCCCTTGGCGCTTCTTGTCTGCGGGCCGACCGGAGTTCGGCCCCTACCGTCATTCCGTCCCAAGGCCGAGGGGACCCCTGGCGCTTAAGACGCTTGCGCTTACGCGCTGGTCGCGGGGCGGTTGTACATGAGACCGCATTATATGGTATAATATCCGGTCTATGGGTACAAGGATTCTGGGTACAGGTAGCTATCTTCCGCCGAAGACGGTCGCCAACGGCGACCTGGCCAAGGCGCTTGACACGTCCGACGAATGGATTTTCTCGCATACGGGGATTCACTCGCGGCATGTTGCCGAGGAAGGCGAGACTACCTCGACCATGGCGGCGAAGGCCGCGAGGTCTGCCATGGAAGCCGCCGGCGTGTCGCCGGAAGAGATCGGGTTCATCGTCCTTGCGACGTCCACGCCCGACTATGCGACGTTTCCGTCGACGGCCTGTCTTGTCCAGGGGATACTCGGCTGCGCGAACGCCGGCGCGTTCGACCTTCAGGCCGCGTGCGCGGGCTTCGTGTACGCCCTTGAGATGGCTCGCGGGTGGCTGAAGCTGAATCCGGGCCGCAAGGCGCTTGCCATCGGCGCGGAATGCCTGACGCGCATTCTCGACTGGACCGACCGTTCGAGCTGCATACTCTTCGGCGACGGCGCGGGAGCGGTGGTGCTTGGCGACGACGGGCAGGGCGACGGGGAGGGCCCGAAGGCGCGGACGATTCTCGGGGCGGACGGCTCGGGAAGGCACTTCATCCAGCGGACCGGCGGCACGATGACGAGTCTGCCGCTCGACCCGGAGACCGGCATACCGCAGGCTCCGAAGCCGTTTCTGCCGCATCTTTCGCTGATGGGCCACGAGGTGTTCGCGTTCGCGGTGAAGACGATGTCGCGCATAACCGAGGAGCTTTGCGCACTGTACGACGAGAAGCCGGCGGCGCTCGACCGCGTGTTCGCGCACCAGGCGAACGGGCGGATAATCGAGGCGTGCGCCCGCAGGATGAAGCTGCCGCTCGGCAAGTTCTGGCTGAACCTGCAGGAGACGGCGAACACGTCCGCCGCGTCGATACCGATCTCGCTCGACCAGGCGGTGCGGGCCGGGGAGCTGAAGGACGGCATGAAGGTCGTGCTGGTCGGGTTCGGCGCCGGGCTGAGCTTCGGCGGGACGTACATGACTTGGCCGGCGCTGTGACGGCATGGGTTTGAAAAGGGAAGAGAAGGAAAGCAAATGAAGAAAGTCCTCATTACCGGAATCGGGATGCTCTGCGCGAGCGGAAACGGCAAAGACGCCGCATGGGCCAACATCAAGGCTGGCAAGCCCGGGATCGGCAAGATCACGAAGTTCGACGCTTCGCGCTGCACCTCGCAGGTCGCGGCGGAGGTGCACGACTTCGAGACGTACGCGTTCGGCGCGGGCCTTCTGGACAAGCGCGAGGCCCGTCACATGGCGCTCTTCACTCAGTATGCGGTCGCTACGGCAGTCGAGGCCTGGCGCGACGCCGGCTTCGACGAGGAGCACAAGCCCGACATGGACCGCGTCGGCACGCTGCTGGGCGTCGGCATCGGCGGCCTGGACGTGACCAGCGACGCGTTCAAGACGCTGTTCGAGCGCGGCCCCGACCGTCTCTCGCCTCTTGCGATACCAGAGCTCATAACGAACGAGGCGCCCGGCAACATCGCGATCGCGCT
>JAEEZC010000279.1 GCA_016288465.1 Verrucomicrobiota bacterium
AACATCGGAGGCGAGGTGTTCGACGACATCAAGGTGTTCTTCAGGCAGTACGCGCCATGGGCGTCCGACTGGACGAAGAAAGGCGGCTTCAAGGCTCCGCAGAACGTCTGGAAGGCGCCGTCGTCCGCAGTCTGGATCCGCTCCGCCGACGGCATGTGGTGCGGAGCTGCGACATACGCCGAGGCCGTAAGGCACTTCGTCTACTGGATTTCCGGGGACGGCGCCGTGCATCCGGACGCGATGTTCTCGCCAATCGGATCGACCCGTCTCGCCGCCGGAGAGAAGTGGGAGCCGCACGGACAGGTCTGGATGGTCGCCGCGACAGGAAAGAACGGTCCGGACGGCTGGCGCCGCTTCATAGACGAATTCACCGACACGCAGTCAAAAGGCATCGATCTTTAACCGCAAATCTGAACACAACCACAAACAGGAGAAAGAACAATGAAAGCAACAATGGCATTCGCGACGAGGGCATGCATGGCGTTCACCGTTGTCCTCCTCGGCGCTACGGCATTCGCCGGACTTCTCTACGAACCGTCCAACTACGCCGCGCAGGAGAGCCTCGTCCTCCAGCTCGACGGCATCCGCAACGCAGGCGCGCTCAAGGCTCACAACAGCGAGGCGACAGTGTGGACCGACCTGGCCTCGTCGCGCACCGCCGCCATTCGCGAGATTTCGTCAATCCCCTCCCGTTCAGTGCCATCCGCATCGCTTGCCGTCGGCATGAGCGGCTGGACGGACGACGGCTTCTATTTCGACGGCACAACTTTTGCGCAGATGAGTTCGGCGCTTGAACTCGGCAGCACCTACACAATACAGTTGGTGTGCGATGTGGACACCGACACGTTCCAGAATCGCTACACGCAATCCCAGTCGGCAAGCGAGCCGCCTCAAAACGACAGGAACCTGCAGTGGCCGGGCTTTGTCGGCACGACCGACACGGACGGCAAGGACTACTGCAACATCTACTACAACTGCGGCAATGACAACAAGAACGTCCAGTGCAAGGCAAACAACGTAAACTACGATGTCAAAGTCGCAAAGGCCAGCTGGAACAATCGTTATATAACAGCGTGGTCAAGCGGCTCTCAAGTGTCGCTGTTCGATGGGAATTCAATAGGGACAACAAAATCCAACAATCTTCCCGTCGGCACGCGCACACTTACGTTTGGCGCGTCTTATGGCGGCTCGACCTACGGCGCCTGGCGGCGTTCACTCGTCGGCACGATCAAGGCAATCCGCATCTACAACAAGGCTCTTTCAAACGATGAGCTCGCGGCGAACCGCACCATCGACGAGGCGCGCTTCTTCAACGGAATTCCCGTCACGAACGTCATCGTCACGACGGCGATCCACGGACTGGAGGGCAACGAGGCGTCCGGCGCGTATGCGATCGACTCGGACGGCTACACGTTCACGGCTCCTCAGCAGAACGCGACCGGAGGCAGCGTCTATGCATGCGCAGGCTACACGCTTGAGACATGGAACGGCTCTGCATGGAGCGCGCCGGTTTCGCATCAGGGCACTTCGTGCACTCTCAACAACAATTCCGCGAAAGTGCGTCTGACATGGCAGTGGCAGCAATCCTCCATCATCGCGTCGGACTACACTTGGATGTCGTCGCCCGCAAACGCGGCGTGGGACGGAACTTCGCTCAACTGGAATTCGGGCGAGGCGTGGGCGGACGGCAACAACGCGATCTTCGGCACATCCACCCAGACGAACGTGTCGGTCGGCTCCGCACGCCTTGTAAACGACCTTACGATCAACAACGTCGCGTACACGTTCAACGGTAATGGGCCTCTGCAGATCACAGGAACAATAACGCCCGTAGGCGCGAAGAACCAATACTTCAACGTCCCGCTGGCAAGCGGACGCTCCGACGGATCGCTCCACTTCTATGCGACCGGCGTCGACTGGCGCAGCGTCTACCTGAACAGCGCGAACAACTCCCAGTCCAGCACTGTACTGGGCGGCACGGTGTTCCTCATGCCGAACAGCGACGGCGCCTTCGGCCCAGCTCCCGCCGAACCGGCGGAGAACATCTTCATAAACGGCACGCCCACCATATACGGGAACGGCTCGTTCGCCGTACACTCCAACCGCATCGTCAAGATCGCCTCGGGCTGCGCGCTCTGGACCGGTTCCAACAATCCGTTCACCTACAAATCGCAGATCGTCGCCGAACCGGAGGACGACTTGGACTACAGCCTCGACACATACGTCAAGATCCGCAGCAACTGGGGAGGCCTCGTCACCTTCGATCCTGGCGCAGGGCGCACGAACGCCTTCGGACGTCTCTTCGTCGACACGCGGCGCCTCACGCTCGCGAGCGGCACGACGGTTGTCTCCGGGCCTGTCACAGGCACCACCGAGAAAGCCATCCTCTACGTGAAGGGCAACGGTGAGGGCACGGGCTTCTCGAGCTCCAGAGGGTATCTCCTTGTCGACGGCGGCGAACTTACGTCTCCGACGATGGCAGGCGGCGTCCGCTATGTCGACGTGAGCAGCTACGGACAGGTCGTCGTCACGAACGGCGGCAAGGTCGTGTTGCCTGAGGGCGTCCAGTGGCTCAACGGCCTCGCCAGCCCCGGCAAGCTGACGGTGACCAAGGGCGGCAGCCTGAGCGCGGACCGGCTGCGCGTCAGCCAGTCCGGCTCCGCTCAGTCGGAAGTCCATCTCGACGAAGGCGGACTCATTGCTGTGTATCAGCTGCGCATGGACAACGCCTCGACCGGCCTCTTCGCGTTCAACGGCGGCAGCTTGCAGGCCATCAAGGAGACCCGCGCGTTCTACGAAGGCTCGGCGGCAAACTGGGCGAACGTCACCTTCACCGTCGGCGAAAAAGGCGCGGGCTTTGACCTGTCCAACGGCGTTAACCTCTGGTGGAACAAGGTTCTAGTGAGCGCGGCGGCCTCTGACGGCGGCCTCTTCAAAAAGGGCTCGGGCGTACTTGTGATCAGCTCCGCAAACACGTACAACGGTCCGACGGACCTCAGGAGCGGACGCATCCAGGCCCGCGTGGACAACGCCCTGCCCGCCGGCTCCGTGCTGCGTCTCGGCGGCGGAGCGGATACGCGCTTCGTTGCGTGCACGTACGACTCTGAAACTCCGCAGCGCGAAACCGTGCAGAGGCTCTCGAGAGTCGAAGGCAGCGGCGAGCTCGACTACATGAGCGCTTCGTCCGTGAACGGCGCGGTCGCCCCTTCCGCCGACGGAACGATCACGTTCATGACGGCCTGCAGCATCTCCGGCGACTACGAAGTCACCGTCGGCGAGAGCGGGTGCGGACTCCTCGTCCTCAAGGGCGAGAACCAGAGCATAGCCGGCCTCAAGGTCAAAGTCACGAATGCGACGGCTCTCGACAAGAAAGCCAGCCGCAACGCGTACAAGATCCTCGAAGCTCCCAAAGGCTTCACGGGCAGGTTCGACGAAGGCTCGCTCCCCAAGGACTGGAACCTCCGGTATGTCGGCAGCAGCGTGTATCTGCACTACAACAAGGGCACGATAATCACAATACTCTGACGTCGCGGAGGCCGAAGATGAAAAGACGGGACTTCATCAGGACTTCGATACTCGCGGCAGGCGCGACCCCGCTTGCCGCGATTGGAGCGGCCGGCTTCGAGGTCCCAAAAGAAAGAGTCGTTCCATACTTCGGCGGCGGTTGGAGAATGTACGCGTTCTCCAACCGCACCATAGACATCATGCTCTCCACGCTCTTCCGCTCGCCTTCCGGCAGGCTGGTGATGGTGGACGGCGGATGGGGCAAGGACGGCGAGTTCCTGCTGCCCGTGCTGAAGCAGTTCGGCGGAGTCGTGGACACGTGGTTTCTCACGCACGCCCACGGCGACCACTACAAGGCGCTCGGCGGGATTCTGAAGAAGGCAGACTGCGGCGGACTGAAGATCGGCCGCGTCGTCCACGACTTCCTCCCCGTCGACTTCATCAAATCGACTGAAAAGGCCTGCGCGCCGCACGTGGCGGAATTCCTCTCGGACCTCGCGCGAAGCGGCATCGCCGTCGAAAAGCCGTCCGTCGGACGGAAGTTCGACTTCGGCGAGGGGCTTTCCTTCGAATGCCTCAACGGCTACGACCTTTCCATGAAGCGAGATGCGGTCAACAACTCCAGCATATGCTACCGCGTCGAGAACGGGGGCAAATCCGTCCTCGTCACCGGCGACCTTGGCGCGGATATGGGCGAGAAGCTGCTGAAGACAGTGCCGCGCGGCAAGCTGAAGTGCGACATGTGCTTTCTCGCGCACCACGGCCAGGCCGGCGCGAAGAAGAGCTTCTACGAGGCCGTCAAGCCGGAAGCGTGCATCTGGCCGACTACGCAGTGGCTCTGGGACAACGACCTTGGCGGAACGCACGGGCCAGGCTCGGGCCCCTTCCAGACCAACTACACGAAATGCTGGATGCAGGAGCTGGGCGTAAAGCGCCAGTTCCTCCTCACCCGAGACTTCGTCTTCACGTGAAACTGGCTGCTAAATGAACACGGTCCTATTCTTCGCATATTCCAACAAGTACATCTGCTCCGACCGCATCGAAGGCGCGCGCCGGTATGCGGAGAAGGTCGGCTGGAACATACAGGTCGTCGAGAGCAACAACACTGGCCAGCTGCTCAACGTCAAGGGACTCGTGGACTTCTGGAAGCCCATAGGCGTCATCGCGGAATGCGGTGGCGGCCTTTCTCCTTCTTTCCACAAGGTCGTCGAAAAGCTCCCTCTCGTCTATCTCGACGAAGACCCGAGCCGGAAGAAGGACAAGGCGATCTACGTCAACTCCGACTCCACTCTCGTCGGCGAGATCGCCGCGAAGGAACTGCTTACGCTGAAACTGCCGCACTACGCGTTCGTCGGATGGCTCAAGCCGAGGTTCTGGAGCGAGGAGCGCAGAGAGGCGTTCACTGCGGCGATCAAGCTGAACGGATACGACTGCAGCGTCTTCGAGTGCCCCAGGAACGCAGACGGCTCGCGCCGCCACGAACTTCTGCGGACGTGGCTCCAGGCCCTGCCGAAGCCATGCGGAATCTTCGCGGCGAACGACCCGGTCGCAGAGGAGATTCTGACGATCGCAGCGTCCGCGGGCATCTCCGTTCCGGACGACATCTCGGTGATTGGCGTCGACGACGACACCGTCATCTGCGAACGCACCAGGCCGACCCTGACGTCGATCCGCCTGGACTTCGGGCAGGGCGGCTTCATCTGCGCCGAAATGCTCGACAGGCGCATCCGCAATCCGAAGTTTAGGAGCGCAACGGCAAAGTTCGGCCCGGTAGTAGTCACGCGGCGCCAGTCAACGCAGCGCTTTTCGCAGACCGACCGGAGAGTCACGCGCGCCATAGAGTTCATCCGCCTCAACGCATGCGACGGGATAGGCACGTCCGAGGTCGCAAAGGAGATGGGGCTCTCGCGCCGGATGGCCGAGCTGGCGTTCCGCCGCAAGACCGGGCGGACCATCCGCGACGAGATACAGTCCGTCAGGATGGCGCATGTCGAAAGGCTACTGCTCGATCCCAGCCGAGACTCCGCGTCGATCGCTACTTTCTGCGGCTGGGCGTCGGGTTCAGCGCTGCGAAGGCTCTTCAAGGACCTTCACGGCGGGCTGTCAATGCGGGAATGGCGCGCCAAGGAGATGAAAGCCCTAGGTCGCAAGTGAGCGAAACCGGTTTTCAGGCCGGAACTCCCTGTCGCGGCGGCGATCGCCGCGCCGACACGACCAAAAAGCGGGCACCACCTTACGCGGCGGACGAAATTATGGTATAATACCGATTTCAATCTGAAAGGTCCCAAATGTCTGAAATCGGAGTTGGAATTCTGGGCTTCGGGACCGTCGGCGCGGGCGTTGCCGACGGCCTTCTGAAGCATCGCAGTGTAATGGCGGCTCGTCTCGGCGTGGACATCGAGCTGAAGAAGATCGCTGACCTCGACATTACAACCGACAGAGGCGTGGCCGTTCCGTCCGGAGTGCTCACGACCGACGCGCAGTCCGTCATCGACGACCCGAGCGTGCGCATCGTCGTCGAGACGATCGGCGGCACGGGCGTGGCGAAGCAGCTCGTCCTCGCGGCGCTCAAGGCGAAGAAGTGCGTCGTGACGGCGAACAAGAAGCTTCTGGCCGAGCACGGGCGCGAGATCTTCGACACGGCGGCAGAAAACGGCGTAGACATCTACTTCGGCGCGTCCGTCGGCGGAGGAATACCCATCATACGCGTTCTCAGGGAGGGCCTCGCCGGAAACGACATCGAGTCGATCCACGGCATCCTCAACGGCACGTGCAACTACATCCTGACGCGCATGGAGCGCGAGGGAGCGCCGTTCGACGAAGTGCTCAAGGACGCGCAGCGCCTCGGCTACGCCGAAGCCAACCCGTCCCTCGACATCGACGGCTTCGACACGGCCCACAAGGCCTGCATCCTTGCGGCTCTCGCCTACGGCTTCCAGCCGACGATGGACCAGGTCAGGGTCGAGGGCATCCGCAACCTGAACGGCCTCGACGTCAAGTACGCGGCGGACTTCGGCTACCGCATCAAGCTTCTCGCGGTCGTCGCGAAGGACGGCGACGAGGTGGAAGTCGGGGTGCATCCGACTCTTATACCCCTTTCGCACATGCTCGCCAGCGTGAACGACGCGTTCAACGCGGCGATGGTCAAGGGCGACCTCAGCGACTACACGATGTACTACGGGCGCGGCGCAGGCCGTGCGCCAACCGCCTCGACCGTCATCGGAGACATCGGCGACATCGCGCGCAACATCGCGCACGGCGAGACGCGCTACGCACGCGGAGTGCCGGCGTACGCCGAGGGCGCGGTGCGCCTGAAGGCCGCGGGCGACATCGTTTCGAAGTTCTACGTCCGTTTCATGGTCGCCGACAAGCCCGGCGCGTTCGGGGCGATCGCCTCCACGCTCGGCAGGCACGGCGTGTCGATATCCGCCGCGACCCAGAAGGAGACGAACGAGACCGGCTTCGTGCCGGTGGTGGCGCTCACCCACAAGGCAAGGACAAGCGACCTCGAAGAGGCGCTAGCGGAGATCAAGGCGTCCGGCGTCGTCGGGGCCGATCCCATCAAGCTTAGGATGATATAAGATGAAAGTCTGCAAATTCGGAGGCTCGTCCCTCGCGGACGCAGGGCAGCTCACAAAGGTAGTGGACATAGTCCTCGCCGACCCGGCGCGGCGCATCGTGGTCGTCTCGGCGCCCGGCAAGCGCAACGGCGGCGACACGAAGGTGACCGACCTTCTCATCTCGCTCGCCGAGAAGGCTCTCAAGGGCGAGAACACCGACCGCAAGTTCGGCGAGGTCGTCGAGCGCTATGCGGTCATCGCGGACGAGCTGAAGCTCGGCGACGGGATAGTGCGCACGATCGAGAGCGACCTCCGCGACAGGCTCGACCAGGTGTCCCGCCTGGCGCCGAAGGAGTTCATGGACCTCATGAAGGCCGCGGGCGAGGACAACAACGCCAAGCTGGTCGCGGTCGCCTTCTCGGCCCGCGGCAAGAAGGCGCGCTATGCGAGCCCGAAGGACACTGGCATGATCCTCAAGGGCGACTTCGGCGACGCCCAGCTCGACCCCGACAGCTACGCGAGGCTTTCGCGCGCGTTCTCCAGCTTCGACGGCATCGTAGTCTATCCCGGCTTCTTCGGCTACACGCGCGACGGCAAGGTCGCGACGTTCCCGAGAGGCGGCTCCGACATCACGGGCTCGATACTCGCCGCGGCCGTCTGCGCCGACGTGTACGAGAACTTCACCGACGTCGACTCCGTCTATCCCTGCGACCCGCGCATCGTAGAGGAGGTCAAGAACGGCGAGGGAATACAGACGATGACGTACCGCGAGATGCGCGAGCTTGCGTACGCGGGCTTCGGCGTGTTCAACGACGACGCGGTCATCCCGGCGGTCAAGGCGCGCATCCCGATCAACATCAGGAACACCAACCACCCGAGCGAGCCCGGCACGATGATCCAGCAGTCGCGCCGCGTCATCCCCGGCACCGTCGTCGGCATCGCGAGCGCGGACGGCTTCTGCAACATCGTCATCGAGAAGTACCTGATGAACAGGGAGATCGGCTTCGGCCGCAGGATCCTGCAGATACTCGAGGACAACGGCATCTCCTACGAGCACATGCCCTCCGGCGTCGACTCGCAGTGCGTCGTCATAAAGGAGCAGTTCCTGCCCAAGGAGGACGAGCGGCGCATCGTCAACGCGATCAAGGCCCAGCTCGAGCCCGACTTCGTTACGGTGGAGCGCGACCTTACGATGCTCATGGTCGTCGGCGAGGGCATGTGCTACACGCCTGGCATGCTCGCGAGGGCCTGCCTCGCGCTCGCTTCGGCTGGCATATCGATGTCGATGGTGAACCAGGGCTCGAGCGAAGTCTCGTTCATGCTCGCCATCCGCTCGCAGGACCGCGACGCCGCGGTCAAGGCGCTCTACAAGGCGTTCTTCGGGCGGGAGGGCCGCTAAGCCGCGTCCGTCGGGCGCGACCTGGAAAGTTTCAAGGAGGAGAAAGGCAATCATGGCCAAACTGACGTTCAAGGAGGAGCTCTGCAAGGGCTGCGGACTTTGCGTTACCGCATGTCCGAAGAAGATCCTCGCGGTCTCGAAATCCAAACTAAACCACAAGGGCCACGCGCCGGTCGAATGCACCGATCCCGCCGCGTGCGTGGGCTGCGCAAGCTGCGCGCTCATGTGCCCCGACTGCGTAATCACCGTCGAAAGGTAAATATGGCGACTAAGGTTCTGATGAAGGGCAACGAGGCTATCGCCGAGTCGGCGATACGCTGCGGCTGCAGGCACTATTTCGGCTATCCGATCACTCCGCAGACGGAGATCGCGGCCTACATGTCCAAGCGCATGCCGAAGATCGGCGGCACGTTCCTCCAGGCGGAGAGCGAAATCGCCGCGATCAACATGGTGTACGGCTGCGCGGCGACGGGGCGGCGCGCCATGACGAGCTCCAGCTCGCCGGGCATCTCGCTCAAGGCCGAGGGCATGTCGTACCTCGCGGGCGCCGACCTTCCGGCGCTGATCGTGAACGTCCAGCGCGGCGGCCCCGGTCTCGGCGGCATCCAGCCGTCGCAGTCCGACTACTTCTTCATGACGCGCGGCCCGGGCCACGGCGACTTCCACATCATCGTGCTCGCCCCGGCGACCGTGCAGGAGATGGCGGACATGACCCGCCTCGCCTTCGAGCTCGGCGAGAAGTACCGCATGCCCGCGATGCTGCTCGCGGACGGCACGATGGGCCAGATGATGGAGCCGGTCGTGCTGCCGGAGGACACCGTCGACCCCGAGACCCTTCCCGCATCGAAGCCCTGGGCCACGACAGGCACGGGCCTCAAGCGCGAGCACAACATCGTCAACTCCCTCTACCTCAAGCCCGAAGAGCTCGAGAAAACCAACTACGAGCGCTTCGAGCGCTACGCCAGGCTCGAGAAGGAGGAGTGCCGCTGGGAGGAGTACATGATGGACGACGCCGACATCTGCGTCGTGTCCGTCGGCATCACCGCCCGCGTCGCCAAGAACGCGATCGTCGCGGCCCGCAAGGCCGGCGTCAAGGTCGGCATGATCCGTCCGATAACGCTCTACCCCTTCCCGAAGGAAGCGCTCGCCAAGGCCGCGCCTCGCATGAAGGCGTTCCTCACGGTCGAGCTGAACATGGGCCAGATGAACGAAGACGTCAAGCTCGCGATCGGCTGCTCGCGCCCTGTGGCAATGTGCAACCGCGTCGGAGGCATGATCCCGTCCGTCGACGAGGTGCTGGCGGCGATAGGCAAGTTGAACGGCTGAAAGAGTCGAAAGGGCTGACTAAAATGGCAATCGTTTTCCAGAAACCAAAGGCACTGACTGACGCGGTCCTGCACTACTGCCCGGGCTGCACGCACGGCATAGTCCACAGGCTCGTGGCAGAGGCAATCGACGAACTCGGCATCGAGGGACGCACGGTCGGCATCGCGCCCGTGGGCTGCTCGGTGATGGCCTACGACTACTTCAGGTGCGACATGATCGAGGCTTCGCACGGCCGCGCGCCGGCGGTAGCGACGGGCGTCAAGCGCTCGATGCCCGACAACATCGTGTTCACCTACCAGGGCGACGGCGACCTCGCGTCCATCGGACTTTGCGAGACCGTCTCGACCGCCTGCCGCGGCGAGAACATCACGATCATCTTCATCAACAACGCCATATACGGCATGACCGGCGGCCAGATGGCCCCGACATCGCTGATCGGCCAGGTCACGCAGACCTCGCCGTACGGGCGCGACCCCAAGACGCAGG
>JAEEZC010000280.1 GCA_016288465.1 Verrucomicrobiota bacterium
CAAGGCTCCTCGCTTCGCTCGTCGGGGAACCTGACGGCTTCGCCGCAGGTGCATCTCGCCCTCGGGGGATACCGCCATCAACTGAAAGCGCGCTGGAATCGCACAAAAGGCTAGGGGACAGCCGAGGCAGCGATTGACGGGCGCTCGTGGTCGCGCGTGCCAGTACAAGGGGACATTGGGGACATATGGGACGTTGGGGACGGAATGGCGGGGCACAAGACGCTGGAGCGTTTCGTGTCGGTTCGTGTCCGGCGGGAGCCGGGTTCGTGTCCGACGATGCGACGACGCCCGAAGGTTTCGGCATGGGCGGAGCGACTGGCGAGGCGAAGCCTCAAGCCAGAGCGCGGCACCAAACGGCTAACAATTGCTTGAGCGGCGATTAATGGGCGCTGCAGTCACGCGAAACGAGACGGGGGTCGACTTCTCGCAAGAAGCCCTAGCGATATTGTCCTCAAGAACATCATGTCCAAAAAATCAGCCCGTGCCTTTCGGCTCGGGCTGACAGGGGGAAGATTGCTACAACGCCACATCAGTCGACTGAAAACATGACATGAGGCCGCTTGGACACCAGAGGCACCGTCTTGAACACCCAGGTGCCGGGTCCGTCGGTCTGAAGCGTCAGCTTCGATTCGGGAAGCACGTACTCGGCGCCCGAGTATAGCTCCCGAACCTTCGAGATGCCGTCCGGAAAGCTCAACGTATGCGAGCCTGCGGTCCCCGTATGGAACATGAGGACGTCGCCGTGCCTGCGGACGCAGTGTCCGATCGGAGCAACCGGAGTCGCCCCCATGCCTACGAGAAGGTCCCGCCACACATTGGGATTCGTGACGTGGTACGGCATGTTGTTTATGTCACGCACCGTGGCTCGCGAAGACGGGAGACTGAACGGACAATGAAAGAGCCAGACCGACCTGAAGTCCGACGCGCTGACGCGCCCCTGCAACGCGGTCTTCATCTCGCCCTCCGGCGCGAACACGTTGAGAAAGACGGCCTTGCGGTACCGCGACGCAGGCTTGGCGAGGAAGTCGTCGAGCGTCATCGTGTCGAACGGCACGCCCGAGGCGTAGAGGCCCGGCAGGGAATGCGTGTAGACCAGGGCGTGGGTGAAAGTCTCCTGGGTCGAACACCTCAGACGCTCCCGCCAGTCGACGACGACGGCCACCTCGTTGCCGGAATCTTCCGGACGGGCGCCAATCTCCGCGATGACCCGCTGCGAGTCGGAGATGGCCTGCAGTATGGGCGGCGCATCCATCGAGAACGGGCGCTTGTCGATGTCATGCTCGGGATCGAGCATCTGGAGTCCGCACCCGTCGAAGTACCGGTTGAGCCAGTTGCGGCGCGTCGTCATCTCGGCCTCGCGTGCGTCGCGAGTGCAGATGTACTGCAGCTGCACGTAGTTCGAGATGTGGTAGTGGCGCATGTCGTCCTCTAGCATGACGAGCTTGCCGTAGCGGTGGAATGTCGAGGGTATCGTCCGGTGGTAGTAGGCGCCGCCGGCAAGCCGGCACTCCTCGGTGTAGTCGGCCGGATTGGAGAGGAAGTCGACGTCCGGCGACGAAAGCACGCGGTCGAGCACCACGTTTGCGCCTTCGGGCGGATGCGTCGTCATGACGTATCCGTAGTACATGCCCACGAGACGCCCAGGCAGCTCGGTCTTGACGGTGTGCGCAAGGTTGGTCATGAGATCGGCGATCACGGTGGCCTGGCACTCGTAGAAGTCGATCACCTTCTGCTCGGTCGCGCTGGTTGCGCGGTTCAGGAAGAACCTGTCGCCGCTGTTGACGCGCTCCGACATCTGCGGCGGGTTCTGGTTCGCGTACTTTCCGTTCTTCCATCGACGAAAGGCCTCGGTCATCCTTATCCCGGTGTCGGGTCCCTCGTCCATGCCGTACATGTGCCATTCGGTGTAGACGCCCCAGCAGGGACGCACCCCGATGACACGGTCTCCCCACGACTGCGCCTTGATGTACGCGGCAAGCTGCGCAAGGAGCCTCTTGGCCTCCGCGCAATACGCGGCCGAGGCGGGAGACGGACGAGCAAGGCGATCCGTTCGCTCGTCGCCGTCGCTGACGATTTCGCCCTTCGCATAGCCGATGCGCTCGTCGGGATGAGCCGCGAGCCACTTCGGCAGCTCCATGCGGATCAGCACGAGGATGCGCGCGTCGGGCGCGGCGGAAAGGAGCTGTGCGGCCTTGTCGCCGAGTGCGGTGAACTGGTACGAGCCAGCCCCCTTCTCGTATTCCGACGGCCGCAGGTTGAGCTGGTTGATCGTAATGCCCAGCGCCGCCATCTTCGCGACGGCCTGTCTGCAGTACGAGCTGTCGACGCCGCTCTGGTTGAACAGCGGGTCGACAAGCGTTCCGTCGAGAGAGATCTTGGGAAGGCCGTTTGCATAGACGATTCTCGCGTCGGGAGTTCCGGGGGGATTCCCAGACCCTCCCGCCTCGGCCGCAGCCTTGGCCGCGCGCTCCTCCTCAGTCGTGCAGTTCTGCACGTAGGGCGCGTTGTCGCCGTAGGCGGTCGACCATGCGTCGCCGACCTCGGTCGCCGCGCGCCAGGAGGAATCGTCGAAGTCCGGGTCGTGCCAGTTGCCAGAAGGCACTCCGTCCGCGACCTTGAAGGTCTCGGCATTGCTGTTGACGATGACGTGTCTTCCGTCCTCAAGCTCGATGTCGCCGCGGAGAATGACGCCCGCGGCGCTCACGTGGTTTGTTGCCATGATCGCGAGGACGTTGCGGCCCTGGCGCACTGCGCCGCCGGACTCCTGGCGCGGCACCTGGGTTCCGTTCATCCAGTAGTACGCCCCGTCGTCGACGTATATCCTTACAGTCGCCCTCTTCACCGGTCCCGGGACGTCGAAGGCGCCTCGGAACGAGAACGTCTCGTGCGAATGCGCCTCTGACGCGCCCCAGATCCAGCGCGACGCCGAATGGTACTGCGGCTGCGACGCGCCTGCGTCGGCGATCGCAATCGCGACCGCCAGGCAGGCGAACAGTCTTATCACATTGGCCATTTGGGTTCTCTCTCCAGAGCGTCATTCGACGGAGATCGAGAAGAACGCCTCGGCGCCGTTCATCGGCACGCGGAACTCCGCTGCGCCGTCGGCGGCAGGGGTGATCGGGGCCACTCCTGCGACCGGAGTCCACTGCGAGACCGGCGTCATGAGGGAGGTTGCGGACTTGAGCGTGTAGGTGTAGCCCGCCTCCGCGGCGAACGGGATGACGAGGTACATGGTGTCGTCGTCGCCTTCGCCCTTAACGATCGGCAGACTCGGCGCATTGTCGCTTCCGGAGGCCGCTCCGATGACAGGGCGCTTCGGATTCGACAGGAACGGGTCGGCGTCTTCGGAGATGGTCTCCCCGGCCGGCTGGGTAGGCGCGGCGGCGAACGTCGCGGCGGTTGCGCCGTCGGCATCCGTCACCGTGAGAGGAGCGTCGGACGTGAAGAGCGCGGACGTGTCGTTGCCGAGCAGCAGGACCTGTGCGCGCGGATGTGCGGCCGTGAACGCCTTGCGGTCGGCGACGAGATAGAGCGAGCCTGCAGGAGGAATCACGGTGCCGGGGTCAAGGGCCACCGTCGTCTCGCCGTCCGAGACCGTCCATCCCGACACGTCGAGGAAGATCGCGTTCGGGTTGTCGACCTTCACGTACGTGTTCGTGCCGTCGGCGTCGAGCACGCGGCGCGAGATGCGCACCTTGAGCCCGGCCGGCTGCGCTTCGGGGATGCCGGCGTTGTGGCAGACGACCACTCCGCCTTCCACCGACGTGAAGATGCTGGAGGCGTCGTAGGTCGAGTTGGTCACGCTGTGGGTGACGTACAGGTGCTGCCTGCGCGGCACGATGTAGTTGTTCCAGATCAGGTTCACGCCTTCGACGATGTTCGTGCGGAAGTTCTTTCCGTATTCGCCGCCCCAGATGTTGAGGACGCCTCCGGAGGTGATTTGCCGCCATTTGGCGCGGTCGAGGCTCGCGGTCTTGAACATCGCATTGGTCTGCGAGGCGAAGAACTGCCAGATGGGCGTGTCCTCCTTCGGTGTGCCGGGCTCCTTGAGCCAGGCGTCCATGAGCGTCCTCAGGCGCCTGAGGTGCATGCCCCTCAGCTTCGCGTCGCCGTAGATGGAGTCGAACGCTCCGTTGTAGTTGTAGTTGACGCCGCCGACCGTCATCAGGGTCGTAGTGCCCTTGACGTAGACGCGGACCTGCGAGCCGCCGTAGAGCGGATGGCACTTGAACGTGTCCTCGTCGCAGATCTCGCCGCGCCAGAAGTCGTTTCCGGCGCCCCAGCCGGCCTCCTTGTAGTACTGGCCGAAGGAGAGGTTCATGTCGTAGGCGGCGGGCCACCATGTGAGCGTCTTGTTGTGGCGGTAGACGCAGAGGTTGCCGAAGACGTCGTCGCACTCCTGCGTGATGCGCGTAGCGGCCATGTAGTTGATCCACTTCGGGATGTTCAGGACGTCCCAGGCGAGCACGGACCTGTCGGGGGACAGGAAGGTGCTGATGAGAGCCTTGAAGTTGTCTGTCGGCAGGCTCTCGTTGCTCTGCTCGGGGATCTTCGTCTCGAAGCCGCTCACGGAATGGGCGGTGCGGAGCGAACCCGCGTTCTTGACAAGCTCGCAGTCGTCGTCCCAGCCGTAGTAGTCCACGATCTCGTCAGTGAAGCGGATCGAATGGAAGCCGAGCTGGTAGAACTCGCCGTTGCGCTGGAGCCGCACCGGATAGTGGAACGGCGCGCGCGAGCCGACGGCGTTCAGGAACTGGAACGAGACGTTCTGGCGAAGGAACGAGGGGTCCATGAACTCGGCCGTGAAGCTCGTCTTGCGGACCGTTCCGGCCTCTCCCGTGTACGGGTTCACGTAGGCGAGCTTGTCGCTCTTGTTGAACTTGAGGCCGTGCGCCTTCTTCTGGAAGCCTGCGGACGTGTTGCCGCGGAGGTCGATCGTTATGTTGTCGTAGAGGTGTCCGGCGTGGTAGATCGAGCAGCGGGCGCCGATCGACATGTCGGCATAGGCGCCGCCGGAAGCAGTCGAGAGCGAGTCGGAGTCGATGTCCATCGCGGCGAGGTTGCGCGGATCGTCCGTCGGATCGTCGGGCAGGTCAGTGCCGACGTTTGGCCCGGCGACGAACAGATGGAACACCGGAAGGTCGCACTCGAAGTCGGGCGCGGTGATCGTGCCGTAGTACTCGGGCGAGCTGTCGGCGGAGCCGAAGGCGGGCTCCCTGGTCGTGCGGCCGGCAGAGTCGGTTGCGACGAAGCGCCAGCGGATGAGCGAGCCCGGACGAGCAGAGGAGTAGACCGAGGAGGGAATCGCATACGTCCACGAAGTGCCGTCGCCGGAATCGGACATCGAGACCTCGACCTCGTTGCTGAAGGCGAGACGGTAGTACATCTTGACGCCCGCGATGGTCGAGCCGGCAAGCGGCTCCCAGGTCGAGGTCACGACGAGGTCCGTGTCCGGAGAGACCTCTTCGGCGCTGTGCGATTCGGAGACGAACGCGGCTCCGAGCGCCTTGGCGCCGCTGTAGTTGTTGGCCGCGCCTGGCGTCACCTTCTTCTTGGTGAAGTAGTAGAGGTTCACGCCGTCGAAGTCGGCCGACGGGCCCATGGACTGTCCGTCCGCGAGGCCGGCGACAACCTGGAAAGAGTCCAGCTCGTTTCCGTCGGCGTCATAGAGGTGAAGCTTGGGCGTGTTGGACGCCTTGCACTTGTAGGCGCCGCTGCGGAAGACGTTGCCGCTGACAAGAGTCGTGGCCTCGTCGTAGCCGAAGTCGTCGCTGCACCAGACAACCGCATACGCGCCGGGGGCTAGGGTATAGGACGGGAAGACAATGTTGACCTTGCCGAACTTGCCCTTCTGGTAGCGCTTGACGGTAACGCCCGCGAGATCCGCCGCGTCTGCGCCGGCGTTGCATATCTCAATAAAGCTCGTCGTATCACCCCAGGGATTTGCCACTGCGCTGCCGACCTCGCTGATGCGGAGACCGGACGGGGCGGTCTGGGCTGCGACCGTGACCGTGACGGTTCCGTCGCCGTTGTCCGCGAAGGAGTGCGCAAGAGCGCCGCCGACGGCAAGGTCGTGACCGTTCGTCCTGAAGACGTAGGTACCCTCCGACGCAGGAGTCCAGTTCGCGTCCCAGAGAAGCTCGACCGGAGAGGCGCCGGAACCGACGGCCGCCTCGACCGACGCGTATTCCACGCCGCCAGCCTTTGCGATGTTGGAATCAAGCCCTTCGTAGCGGTAGGCGCCGTCGAGAGAGACGACATCCGTCGCGCCGACGTAGCGGACGGTCGAAACGCCCGTCGCCTTCGCGGTCATGGGATAGGTGCCAAGCGACGCGCCGCCTACCGAATAGGCGACGGTGTTTGCAGAGCCGTCGAGGACGACCGTGACTTCGACAGCAGACTCGGTGTTCGCGACTACGGAGAGATTCGTCACGGCGCCGTTTGCCGTAAGGACGGCATAGCGGTTTACGCCAGCCACTTCGACGACCGTGATGCCCGCGCGAGATGAGATGTCGTAGGCCTCGTCCGAGGGATCGCCGAATCTGAAGGTGGTGGAGACCGTGACGACAGAGGCGTTCGGGGCGGCCTTCGCGGCGGTAAACGTCGCGTTCGACACGGCGATTGCGCCAGATGCGGCTTGCGCCTTGTCGCCGGACCACGATCCCGTAGTCCCGAGCGTCGCAGCCGACTCGTGGACCCAGGCGGGGTCCTCGTCGAGCTTCGGCGTGCCCTGCACAATGGGGACGACAGCCGTGTAGACCTCATCGCCGACGGTCAACGCAAGCGTTCCCTCATATACATTGCCCGCCGTGACGGCGCCGGAAGGAACATTGACGGTAACGACGCCGTTTGCGGCATCAACCGTGCCAGCGTAGGCTATGCCGCCAATAGTGATCGAAGCCGCGACAGAGGCACCTTCAGGGATGTCGCCGGCGAACGAGACCGAGACGGTACTTCCGTTGTAGCCCGCTCCGGGCACTGCGGCGGCTTCGCCGAGGACGATCGGATCCAGCTGAGCCTCGTAAATGTAGGTGGCGACGGCAACGGCGCTGGGAACCATGTCCTGCGCGAACGCGCGCGCCTTGACCGTGGTCGTCGCGGAAATCGCGATGGGACCGGTGTAGAGAGTGCTATGCTCCGTGGGCTCGGACTCGTCGAGCGTGTAGTAGATCTGGGCGCCTTCCGTCGCACACGAGAGAGACACGCTGATAGGCGCGGAGAAAGTCGTGCCCGACTGAGACGAGAACAGCACCTTGGCGACCTTCGGGTCCGAAGCGATGTCCTGCACTGCGCCGTAGCTGAAGATGTCGGTCTCGGACGCGTTCATCGCCGCGTATTCGGCGGCGACCCACGCGTCGCTCCTGGAACCCTTGGAGAAGCGCACCTCGTCGATCCATCCGTTCCACGCGGCGTCGCCCATCGTGCCGAACGCGACATTGCAGTTGTTGCCGAAGACGAGCGGCGAGTTGTTGTCGACGCAGGCGTCGATTGTCGTCCAGCCCGTCTTTGCGCCGTTCTTGTAGACACTGCACATTGTTCCGTCGAAGACGAACGTGATGTATGCCCAGGCGTTCTGGAGCCCTTGATTCTCGCTCAGCGCGACTGCGCCCTTGTTGCTGGAACCGCGGGGCTTGATTGTCGGATTGGAGCCGGTGCCGCTGTCGGACTCAATGGCAAAGGCATTGACGTATGACCCGCTCGTGCCGTTGTCTGATCTCTCGCGCTTGTAGAAGAAGTGGTCCCAATAGTAATTTACCTGGTCATGCTTGAACCAGCCGGAGATGGTGAAGCTCTGTCCTCCGTCGACCGGGCTGTCAGAACCGGAATCATTCACCCAGACGCCGCCGTAGTTGAAGTTGCCGGACTTCCATCCGTCCGAGTCGTTGACGCGGAAGCACTTGCCGAAGCGGCCGTTCTCGCCGGTGATCGTATGCTGGGCCACGTGTCCGTCTATGCCCTCAGTCGCCGTCGAGTTGGCATACGTGCCGTACGAGTTCGCGGCCGTCGCCGCAGTCGCCTCGTCGAAGTGCCATACGCCGACGTAGTCGGTCCAGACATCCGCGGAAGCCGCCGAGGAATACGAGTCGTTGCCGTAGCACAGGGTGATCGTCGTGCCTGCGGCTGCCGAGGGGAGCCTCACCCAGACGAGAGATTCGCCGTCAGCGTTCCATGAGTCGACTTCGTGGGGAAGAACGCTGCCGTTCCCGTCGACGATCATCATGTCGCCGCCGTTCGCAAGGGAGAAGTCGTCGTAGTCGAATCCCGAGATCGCAGACTCGGAAAGCCTTATGAGTGCGGGCAGCCCAGTCGTAACGGCGCTGTCGGACAGTGCGCTTGTCAGCGTGATGTCGACGCACTTCCTGAATCCGTCCGGCCTTTGCACCGGAGCCTGGCACACGTACGTCGCGACGACGACGGCGCTCGGGCTCATGTTCTGAGCGTAGGCGCGGGCCTTGACGGTCGTAGTGGCGGAGATTTCAAACGGACCGGTGTAGAGCGCGCTCGCTTCAGTCGGCTCGGAGCCGTCAACAGTGTAGTAGATCGACGCGCCGTCCATCGCGCATGCGAGCGTGACGGTCGTCGAGGGATAGAACGTCGAACCCGAGACCGGATCAAACGTCGGTTCTGCGGAACTGTTGCTGTATTCGTAGCAGCCCATGGAAGGCGGATTGCCGAAGCCGACGCCCGCGAGGTCCACGCCGAGGCCCTCGTACGTCGCGCCGGCGCCCTTCGCAGGCGAGTCCGCAGCAAGCGCGTAGTCGTCGGCTGACGCGAACTTCGGCTCTCCAGTCACACTGTTCGCCCCGAGCAAATCGGCGGCGACGTCGAAAAGGCAGTAGTCGACGCCGCCCGCGTGGCTGAGGTTCATAGTCGCGGAGGCGCCGGCCGTTGTGTTGCCTGCGACAATGCAGTTGACCATGGAGAGCTTCTTCTGCGTATCGTTTGCAGTGAAGACGGCGCCGCCGTAGGAGGCGACATCCCCTTCTCCGGACTCGTTGCCGACAATCGTCGTGTTGCGCACGACAACCGGCACCGCCCTGTACATGAAGTCTATGCCGATGCCGCCGCCTCGTCCAAAGCCGTTGGGCCTGCAGGA
>JAEEZC010000281.1 GCA_016288465.1 Verrucomicrobiota bacterium
GATGCGTCCGCCGCATAGGGAGCAGGATATCCCGCAGCAAAAGGCCTGACAAGTGCATTCAACAGCGCTTCCGCGTCGCGCGAGACGATGAAGAGCGGGGCGGGGGTAAGTGGGATGGAAACCATGCCGTCGGCGGCGCACGGCGGCGCGGCGCGGCGGTTGCCCATAAGATCCACGAACCGCGCATCATCGGGAAGCTTGAGCGACAGTGGCATACCCTTCTTCCGTCCAAGCTCCACCTGTCGCTCGTTCGACCAGACGGCCGCAACGCCGTATTCCCCCTGACGGAAGACGTACGCACGCCAGCCGTCGCGCTTCACGTCGCCAAGGAATTTGGGCGAAGGCAGCAGGCGGCCAAGCGTATTCGGCACCATGTTCCACATGAACGGCGACATTGCCGCATCGGCGACGAGCCGGTGCTGCCACGAATGGCTGTTCATGACACGCGGCCAGTATTTGAGATCCATGATGTAGAGCCGAGCCATGGCACCGGCCTGCAGGAACTCCCGCCAGCCGAGATCGAGGGAGGGCGGTCCGCCGTTCAAGTAGGCGTCGGCGCCTGACACCGCACCGAAACGCGGAGCGAAGAACGGAAGGATGTTGAAGCCCTCGGAGAACATCACCGGCGCATCGCCATAGCCAAGTTTCTTCATGCGAGAAAGCAGCGCAGCCGCGTTCGCATCGCGGTCGGCATAGCCGAGATATGAATTGTCAACGGCATGATAGGTGTGTATCGCGATGAAATCGTAGCGGAAACCGTGCGACGCGGCAACCTCCATGAAAAGATCCATCATCTCTCGCCGCCATTCCTGGTTGTAGTTGCAGCTGCCGTGCGTGGGCGCATACATCAATTTGATTCCGCGCTCGTCGAATGCCTTCTTGAGTCCCTTCCATGCGGCGTACTGATACTGGAAGAAATCCTCGCACGCCTTGCGGCGCTCATCCGTTGTCTTCGCATAGCGGATGGTCGCGATCTCGCCGTCTTCCTCGTTGTAGAACGACCACCAGTTGTCGTCAGGCGCGGCTTTAATGCCGGCCTCGTATGCGGCCTTCTCGATGAATGCGACTTTCTCCGGCACGGCGTTGGTCAGCGCTTGGGGATTGTACGGCATTCCAGGCTTGCAGAGATCGGGATACATTCCCGCCAATTCCGAAGAGACGGTATGCAGACGGTTTACGAAACCGTATTTCTTCCGAAGCTGCACCTCAGGCGCGTTCGCATCGGCGAAGCGTTTGTTCGTCCGCCAATTCGTCGCCATGATGCCGAGGTCGCGGGAGTAGCGGGCGATCTTCTCGCCGTTGGAACTTTTCTCGTACCAGCCCAGCTGCAGGTAGAAGTCCGCTGTCGGATGCTTTCCGTCGAGCGGCTTCACGACGGCCATGCGCTGATACCGTCCGCGATAACGCCTACCGCCAACAGATAATTCCGTCCCGAGCACGAACACGCCAGTCCCCAGTTTCGCCGGGTCGAGGTCGAGAGGGAGAATCTTGTCTTCGGGCAGCTTGAACGGGAACGTATTGCGATAGACCTCTTCGCTGTAGAAATTGCGCAAGGTCACGCGCACCACGCCTTCCGCGCCTTCCGGACCGGAAAGGACAAGTCGCGCATTTATCGGATCGCCAGAACGAAGAATGTTGACGGGGTTCGACGTCTCAAGACGCCCTACTATACATTCCTCCGTTTTCTTTAGACAGGATTTACAAGATTCACAAGATTGAGAAATCCTGTCAATCCTGTCTGAAGGACCAACTTGTTTCTCGTTCCCTGTTCCCCAACCCTTCCTCTCAACGCGGATGCAGTCGATGACCGCCGCCGCGCCGGAGCCGTCAAGGATTATCTTGCAATCGCCGCATTCAGACACAAACGGCATCTCCACGAAGTGCCATTCGTCGTCGGCAAGAGTCGCAGACATCTTTGCCTCGTCGCCGTCCGGCTTCGTCACGACATGAAACTTCTTGGCAACAGCGCTTGCCGCAAGCGTAATCTTCGCCTTCCCCCGCTCTCCCTTCGAACGCTTCACCCATGCGGAGAGGACGTGTTCCACGCCAGGCTCGAGCGACATGGGCGCGGACTGCAATGCCTCGTACTTGTCGCGGGTCTTCGAGCGCCTCATGCGAAGAGCCTTGTCGCCCGTCTTCGCCTCGTCCGTTATCGTCTCCAACGGTTCGCCCGTCTCCGCGACCATGTACCACGGCTCGCCACCCCACCAGTAGTTCCAGTCGACAAGACCAAGCTCGAAACTTCCGTTCGCGAGGAAGTTGCCCGTCGGATCCGCCGGAACATCCAGCGCATCCTCCTCCCGGAAGTCTATCACACCCGACGGTAGGGCGCGATCACCGGTATCACCCAAACGAAGTGAGCCGCGCAAGCGGTCGCTAGAGGTGTGCGCGCCGCACTTTGCAACAGTCGAACCGCAGAGGTCGATGAGCATGCGCCCCGACGCGGCGTCCGTACGCCAGACGTAATCGGGCGCAGGATTGGTCGAACCGGTTGGGCGGGCAGCCCCCTGCCCGCCGCATTCAATCACACCGTCCGGGAACACGAGCTCGATCCGTTCCGTCTCGCTGTCGCGGTTCACGTATAGCCGCGTTCCGCTCTCCACGCCATGCGTACCGTTCGTGGAATCACCGCAAAGATAGAGTCGAAATTCGACGGGTTGCTGAATGTTCCAATCTAGCGCCAGTCTTCCGTCGCCATCAGGGGTGAGTGAATAACGCGCAGTCGAGCCCTTGCACGGACGCGACCATGAGACCGACCGCGCCTCCGAGTCCACATCGATCGTGGCGTTCGTGTAGCATTCCATGTACCGGGTGTAGAACTTCGAGCCGTCGAGGACGCGGATCTCCAGCCACGAGAGAAGTTCGCGTCCGTACGGATCTGGCTTTTCGCAGTCCGTGGGGGAGGCTTTCTCGGAGCCGCCGCGATAGAAGAGCACCTTGCCGAAACCGGTTCGCCCCACGAAGTGGATTCGTCCGTCGCAGCCGTTCGCGACGGCGAACTTGTCGCCGCTCCTAAACTCAGCCCAAGTGGTCAGCCGCTCTTCGCCAAGCAAAACCGATCCCGCCGTCGGATGGAATGGCCACGTTGCAAGCGTCACAGGCAGCCGTGCGACTTCCTCCGACTGTTCGAACGGCGCGCGCGAAACCGGCAACGGCACGAGAGGCGCACCTGTCGCGACCTTCGCGGGCGCAATGAATTGCGTTCCTCCCGCTACGACCGCAGCAAGCGCGGCGAGACAACTGCGATTCATCTGCGTCACCTAACGAAAATCGACAATCCCGGCGCCTTCTCCGCCCGCAGGAACTTCGAGGGCGTGAGCGCCCCGGCGGAAACGCGCAACTCGTCGATAAAACCGACGTAACCGGTTTCTCCGGAGCCGCCCACACCGCCGATGACAAAGTGCATATTTTCCGGATACTTGAAGATGTTCGGCGTCTGCGCCACGGCAGGCTCGCCATAATCGACATAGACTCTCGCAACGCTGTTTGTAGGGTCGGGCCTGTCGTTGTTCGGCTCGAAGGAGAATGCGACATGATGCCACTTGCCGTCGCAGACGTCTGTGCCAAAATTGAGCGACGGTTTATTGTCCGATCCGTTAAGGGCAAACCTCTTCGCCCCTGTCTTATACTCGATAATGTAGGGAGACCAAGTTCCCCATTTTCCATCCCCTAAAGCGCTCATAAGACGCGCCCACTGCGCTTGTCCGGAATTTGCTTTCATGAAGAACTCGACCGTCCACGAAGTGCGGTCATCGCCATCGAGCGTCTTGCTGAGATAGTATATGTCGTTGGCATTGGTCCACGACACCTTGCTGGCCGAGAAGTAGAGCGACTGCGTATTGTTCTTGGAGAGAACCGCACCGCCCTCGCCGTCGACGATCCGCGCGCCGGGAACATCATTCGTAAAGGCTGCGGGGGTTCCTCCGTCCTTCGCCGCGACGTTCACGCCGTTCAGGAACGTCCCGCCATCGGCGTCCGCCGCGTTCACCGAACCGTCGAACTTCACATGCGCGAGCGTGGAGCCGGCGGGGAATCTGCCGATCGACATGCCCTCGCCCCAGAGGAACTCCTGCGGCTCCAGCGCACGGAGAGTGACGCGCACCGAATCCAGCCAACCGTTGAATTCATAGCCGTCGCCAGATCCTATCACATACCATTTCGGATCCTTATTCCGGACAACAGATGTCAGATTCGCCGCCAGCGTCGCCGAGTCGCGGAGCTTGTAGTCGCGATAGAGCCGTGCCGTCTTCGTCTCGCCCGTCTGGTCCACGACAAGCGCAACATGGTGCCATTGGCCGTCGTTCGTAAAATCACTGTCATAAATCGTCTTCGTGCTGCTTGAATTATCGGCAGTAATAAACTGGGCGCCCACCTTGTTGTTGGAGACGGTGCCGAGGTTCACCTGGACGTTGTTTCCGCCAAAACGCTTGAACAGCGTACGCCATGCGCCGACGTCGCCGTCCATCTTGTAGAAAAGCTCGATGGTGAAGTTCGTCGTTGCGAAATAGTCCGTGCCGTCCGGAGGCGTGCAGTAGCGGGAATCATATTCCGTTCCCTTCTGGAGATAACGTAGCGCCTTGGCGGAATCGCCTGCGGGCGTTTCCGCGCGCGTCTGGCGGATCTTCGCGGACGGCGTCGCCTCGACGACATTGGCGAGACTGAGGCGTTTGCCGTCGAGTTGCATTACGCCAGGATTGGCGATGTTTTCGACCTGGTACTCGTCCGCCATCGTCTCGAAGTCGTAGTAGA
>JAEEZC010000029.1 GCA_016288465.1 Verrucomicrobiota bacterium
ACACAGGCAGGGGATGCCGCGTACACAGTTAGGGAATGCCGCGTACACCGTAAGGAAACGCCTCGTACACAGGCAGAGCAAGGTCCGTTCACTCACCCCGAAACCGCTGCGGACAGTACGGACGAAGGTCACGCTACCGACCAGTGAACGGTAGCGCTACCGATAGGCAAATGGTACCACTACCGTTAGGGCAAAGGTAGCACTATCTTTCGCATAACGGTCAGGTGACCTTTGTCGACAGGTAGGGGGAATAGCCGTGCTATAAAGACCGAGGGGACCCTTGGCCTTAAATACTTGACCACAAATCTTCACATATCGACACAAATCTAGCCGATGAGGACAGCTTAAGACTTCAGACTTCGGACATCAGACTTCAGGATTTTCTTCAGTCCGAAGTCAGAAGTCCGAAGTCAATCAATTAGGGCCGACAAGGCCCCATCAGTCGCGGCGAAAACCTACGTTGGAAATTTCCGTTTCCAAGGAAATTTCCATTTCCAAATTTAAAGCCCTTGGAACTGGCGATATTTTACTTGCGCTTACGCGCGAAAGCGGCTTGTTGCGGGTTCCCACGAACAGCCGACTGGAACGGTTAGTGATCACGCGGCCTGTACAAAAGGACGTTAGGGATGGAATGGTGGTAGGGGCCGCACTCCGGTTTCAGTATGCAAGTCTTCGGAGCCGATGGCGAACAGGATGGTCTTTGGCGAAGTCGTTGAAGCCGTCGAGAAAGCCGTGCCATATGTCGGGGACGCTATCCTGGTCCAGCCAGCGTTCGTTGTTCGCTATGATTGCCGATCTGATTCCGTCGATCCTGACGCCCAGGTACAGGATCGCCGGATTGTCCGAATAGCCTGCGGCATATCCTGCCATGTAGTTGCCCATCTGGTCGCTTCGAAGCACCGTTCCCTTCGGCATGACGCCGGAATATGCTCCGTCAAAGCGCCAGGTCGCGTCGCTGCATTTGACTTTGTAGTCCATGTCGGCCAGTTCCTTGGCGTCTGCCTCGGATAATTCGCCTTTTTGAGCCTTTTCTGAAGTCGCTTCCAGCGTTAATCTCGTTTCATCGGTGAAAAAGGCATAAGGATTCAGAGGGCCTTTTGCATACGAACCGTGGAGGTTGAACAATCTCACAGTCTCCAGAACGAGGAGAGCGACGGCGACGAGACTGATATATTCGAAGGATTTCATGGTGCAAGCTCCGCGCTTGATCCCTTTTGCCGCATATGATACCAGATTCCACGCGATAGTGCAAAGGCGCCGACCGCCTGGCGCTCGTTCGTGCCTAATGACGCAATTTTTGGTATACTACGCAGAATCATAGGAATAAGGAGATTGACGATGGACCTTAGAGGAATGGCTGCGGCGTTGTGCGTTCTTGCGGCGGGAGCGACTTTTGCCGAGACGACGCCGGTGATGGTCTCGCTGGTGACGCCTGTGCAGGCACCGTCCAGCGAATACGACGTGACGGGCTTTCGTCTCTCCCTTATATACGGCGACTGCCGCGACTTCACCGGCCTTGACCTCGGCATTGCGCAGCGTGCGGCGGGCGACTTCACCGGGATCGCCCTAGGCGGCGTCAACATTGCGGGCGGCTGCATCCGCGGCGGACAGGTCGGGCTTGTGAACTGGGGTTCGTCGGCGGAGGCGGACTGGGCGCGGCGCTCCACGGGCGCGCAGATAGGAGTTCTCAACTACGCAGGCTCGTTCTGCGGGCTTCAGGACGGGTTCGTCAACGTGTCCGGCGACCAGTTTGCGGGCCTTCAGAGCGGTTTCGTCAACTGCGCCGCCGACGTTCGCGGCATGCAGTGCGGCTACTATCTGGCGTTCGGCGTGAACGTCGCGAGCGGAGCGGTGCGCGGCTGCCAGCTGGGCATCGTCAACTACGCCGAGACGATGGAATGCGGCCTTCAGATAGGCATCGTGAACATAATCGCGAAGAACGGCTGGCTGCCCGTGCTGCCCATCGTAAACGGCCATTTCTAAGGTTCAGTCATGAGTTTTCTCAGTTTTCTGCTGGCGGCCGAGATAGTGCTGCCGATAGCCGAGGTGACCGAAAGGCCCGACTTCCAGACGAGCAGGTATCCGGGCAAGGTGGTGCCGATCGCGAAGGTGGACGTAGTGCCGCAGGTTTCCGGCGAGATACTTGAAGTGGCGTTCGCGAACGGCCAGACGGTCAGCAAGGGCGACGTATTGTACAGGCTCGATTCGGTAAAGTACGAAGCGGCGGTCAGGAACGCCGAGTCGAAGCTTGCGGAGTGCAAGGCGAACGTGCAGTACGCGGAGCTGTCGTACGAGCGGCACAAGAAGCTTCTGGAGTCACGGGCCGTTTCGCTTGACGCGGTGGACAACGCGCTTTCGCAGCGCGACAGTTCGAGGGCGGCGTACGCGGCGGCGCAGGCGGAGCTCGTGGCGGCAAAGGACGACCTCAAGCACTGCACGATCACGGCTCCCATCGCAGGGAAGATCGGCTCGACCGCGAAGACGGAGGGCAACTACGTGACCGCCGGCTCGCTCACGCTCGTGACCATCGTGCAGTTCGACCCTGTGCGCGTGAAGTTCTCGGTGTCGAACCGCGAGATGCTCGACCTGCTTGCAGGCGAAGGCGGCGATCTCAGGGGGCAGGACGACATAGGCGTCACGGTGCAGCTGGCGAACGGGACGCAGTTCGGGCCTGTCGGCGCGATCGAGTACATCGAGAACCTCGCGGACGACGCGACGGACACGGTGACGGCGTACGCGCGCTTCGACAATCCGGAAAGGCGGCTCGTGCCGGGCGGAACGGTGTCGGTCACGGTGTCGTCGAAGTCCGGCGTCCTGAGGACGGCGATTCCGCCGACGGCGGTGCTGCAGGACACGCAGAGTCCGTACGTCTGGGTCGTCGGCGCGGACGGCAAGGCGGAGCGGCGCACCATTGCGCGCGGCGACCTGGTAGGCGACTGGCTTTTCGTGGAGAAGGGGCTCAGGAAGGGGGACAGGATCGTGGCCGACGGCGCGCATCGCGTGTCCAGGGGAATGACGGTCAAGGCGGCGCCCGCGTCCAAGAGATGAAAAGCCTTTCCCAGCCGTTTCTGAGCCGTCCGAAGCTCGCGTGGGTCATAACGATTCTCATCGCGATCTGCGGAGCGCTGTGCTGCTGCCAGATGGCGGTCTCGGAGTATCCGCAGATAACGCCCGTCACGATCACCGTAAGCTGCAACTACACCGGCGCCGGCACGCAGGACCTGTCTGACTCGGTCGCGACCGTGCTCGAGGACGAGATAAACGGGGTCGAGGACCTCTGGTTCTTCAAGTCGAACTGCTCGATGCGCGGCTCTTACAACTGCTACTGCACGTTCCGTCCCGGCACTCAGTCGAACGTCGCGCTCATGAACGTGCAGAACGCGGTGAAGAGGGCCGAGCCGAAGCTGCCGACGGAAGTGACGCAGACCGGGATAACGGTCAAGAAGCGTCCCGAGGACCGCATGGTCATGTACTGCTTCATGACCGACGGACGCGAGATGGACCTGATGGAGCTGTCGAACTTCGTGGAAAGGCAGCTAGCGGACGCGGTCTCGCGTATAGACGGCGTCGGGCAGGTGGAGACATCCGGGCGGACGTACGCCATGCGCATATGGCTAGACCCCGTGAAGCTCGCGGGGCTCAACATGCAGGTCTCCGAGATAAAGAACGCGATTCTCTCGCAGAACGTGCAGGCGGCGGCCGGAACGGTGGGCGGGGAGTACGCGAACAGGTACATCACCTTCAAGCTCAACGTGAAGGGCAGGCTCAAGACCAAGGAGGAGTTCGAGAACATCGTCCTGAGGTCCAATCCGGAGACCGGCGCGCAGGTGCTGGTGAAGGACGTCGCGCGCGTGGAGCTCGGCTGCAGGGGGTACACGATAAGGAGCCGGTTCAACGACAATCCGGTCGTGTATCTCGAGGTGTACAAGACGCCGGACGCGAACTCGGTCGCGACCGCGGCGCTCGTGAAGGCCGAGATAGACAGGTGGATAGCCAGGCTGCCGTCCGGCGTGACGGGAGTGCTTGCGGACGACTCGACGGCGTTCACAAAGGTGTTCCTGAAGGAGACCTTCGCGACGCTTCTCGCGGCGCTCGTGCTTGTAGTCGCGATCACATACCTTTTCCTGCAGGACGTGCGGGCGACGTTCGTGCCTGCGATAGCCATACCGATCTCGCTTCTCGGCACGTTCGCGTTCCTGTACCCGATGGGCTACACGATAAACGTGCTGACGATGTTCGGCCTCATTCTGGTGATAGGCTCGCTCGTGGACGACGCGATCGTCGTGGTGGAGAACTGCCAGTCGCTGATGCAGAGGGAGGGGCTGTCGGCGAAGGCGGCGGCCGAGAAGTCGATGACGCAGATAACGGGGGCGCTTGTCGCGACGACGCTCGTGACGCTGGCGTGCTATCTGCCGCTCGCGTTCTTCTCGGGGATGGTCGGCAAGATGTACGTGCAGTTCGCGGTGACGATGTGCATAGCGCTGTGCCTGTCGACGGTCGTCGCGATAGTGCTGTCGCCCGTGCTGTGCGCGAGCCTGCTCAAGCCGCCGCGCGCGAAGCCGCGGCTCGTCTTTCTGCCGTTCAACAAGACGCTGGACTGGAGCCGCGGCGCCTTTCTCATGGTGGCGCGGACGTTCGTGAGGCGCGGCGCGATCACCGCCGTCCTGTACGCGGCGTTCGCGTTCGTCCTCTGGAAGACTGCGGGCCTCGTGCCGACGACGTTCCTGCCGAAGGAGGACCGCGGCTACATCACCTGGAACGCGCGCCTTGCGGAGGGCCAGTCGCTGGAGCGCACGATTGCGGTGGTGGACGCGTTCCACGAGCGCGTGGAGAAGATACCGGGCGTGCAGTCCATGTCGTCGCGCTGCGGGTCGAGCAGCATGTGGGGGACGGGCGAGAACCTCGCGCGCGGGCTCATACGGCTTGACCACTGGGACGACCGCAAGGACGAGGAGAAGGGAATAGACCGCATAATGGACAAGGTGAAGGCGGCGGCCGAGGACCTGTACGCCGCGGAGTTCTACTTCTCGCAGCCGCCGGCGATAAAGGGGCTTGGCGGGTCGTCGGGCGTCGGGTTCAACTTCTGCGCCATCGACGGCGCCGCGCCCGAGGAGCTGCTTGCGGCGGTGGACGAGTTCACGGCGGCGCTGCGCACGAACGCGCTCGTGAAGAGCGCGGTGCACGGCTTCACCTGCTCGACGCCTCAGCTGGAGCTCAAGTTCGACAGGCGCAAGGCGGAGCTTCTCGGGCTGACGCCGAAGTCGGTGTTCTCGACGCTCCAGAACAAGCTCGCGTCGTACTACGTGAACGACTTCAACATAAAGGGCGGCGTATACCAGGTGAAGATGCAGAACGACCCGGACTTCCGCGGCGGAATAGAGGACGTCGCCGCGATACAGATTCCGACGGCCGGCGGCGGCGCGGTGCCGCTGTCGTCCATAGGCTCGCTCGAATACGTCGGCGGCACGCGGGAGACGATGAGCTACAACAAGATGCTGGCGGCGTGGTGCGACGTCATGCCGAATCCGGGCGTGGCGTCCGGCGACGTCATGAGGCTCATAGACGAGACTCCGAAGCCGAAGGGGTTTGCGATAGAGTGGGGCGCGGTGCAGCTGCAGGAGCGCGAGAACGAGGGTCGGCTAGTGTGGCTGATGGCGGCGGCGATACTCTTCGCGTACCTGATACTCGTAGGCCAGTACGAGAGCTGGACGATTCCCGTGCCGGTGATGATGTCCGTTCTGTTCGCGCTCGTCGGCGCGTTCGTCGGGCTGTGGGCCGCTGGGATTCCCCTGTCCATCTACGCGCAGCTGGGCTGCGTAATGCTGATAGGGCTTTCGGCCAAGAACTCGATACTCGTCGTTGAGTTCGCCAAGCAGGAGCGCGAGGCGGGCGCAGGCATAGAGGAGGCGGCGCTGCGCGGCGGCGAGCTCAGGTACAGGGCGGTGCTGATGACGGCCTGGAGCTTCATAATCGGCGTCCTTCCGCTCGTCTTCGCGCGCGGCGCGGGGGCCGGCGCGATGAAGGCGATAGGCGTCTGCACGATGAGCGGCATGCTCATGTCCACTCTCGTCGGCCTTGCGTTCGTGCCCGCCCTGTACGCGTTCTTTCAGAGGGCACGCGAAAAAATCACGGGAAAATGATATAATGTGCGGAGTGAAAAAGATTGTCTTTACGGCGGTCGCGCTTTTTGCGGCCATTCTGCCGGCGCAGCAGAGCGCATCTGCGGGCGCGGGGCAGGGCGCTGGCGCGCGCTACGCGACCGATGCATACCCCGGCTTCGAGAACATCCGCGAATCCGACGCGCCGTCTCGCAAGGAGCCGAAGTGGTTCGCCTTTCTGAACGGTCCGAGCGAGAGCGACGCGGCCGGCGAGTTCGCGTACTGCGCGCGGCTTGAGGGCGAGGGCCGCTGGTCGAAGGCGGCGAAGCACTACGACGCGCTCGTGCGCGAGTGGCCGGCCTCGGCCGAGGCGCCTGCGGCGCAGCGCCGTCTGGCCGAGCTGCTGCTGGAGAAGGACGACGACGCCGAGGGCGCGTTCGAGGAGTACAAGTATCTTGTCGACTTCTATTCGTTCCGCTGCGACTACGGTGCCGCGGTCGACAGGATGTACGACATCGCGAACGTGCTGCGGATGCGCGGCAAGACCGTGATGTTCTTCCGCTTCAAGAACACCGAGGACGTGCGCCGCGCGTACGAGTGCTGCGTGCTTCGGGCGCCGGGCGCGGCCTGGGCGCCGGCGGCGATGCTGACGATCGGCGCGCTTCGGGAGGAGGAGGGGCACGACGCCGAGGCGGTCAAGGTCTACGAGAACCTCCGCAATCTGCACCGCGACACGCCCGAGGCCAGGGCCGCCGCGGTGCTCGAGGCCGCCGCGCGCATGCGCCTTCTGGGCGAACACGGCTACAACCGCGAGCGCTGCCTCGAGACGATAGACTTTCTGAAGTCGGCCGTGTCCTATGTGGACAAGGAGGACGTGCCCGTCATCGAGTGCCATCTCGCCGACGCGAAGGTGCTGCTCGAGGAGGAGGCGTACCAGGCGGCGCTGTTCTACGATTCGCGCATGCGCACGAAGCGCAGCGCCGTCAGCGCGTACGAGCGCTTCCTCGCGGAGTTTCCGAACAGCGTGCGGGCCGACGACGTCCGCGCGCGGCTGGCCGAGCTCAAGGGCGAGGGAAAGGGGGAGAAATGACGCGTTTTCTCCCGGCGTCTCTCCTTCTCCTCTGCGCGTTCGTCCATTCGGGCTGTTCGTCGTCGTATGCGTGGCGGCCGACGGTTCCGGCCGAGATGCGCACGGTGGCGGTGCCGACGTTCCGCAGCGACGCCGACCTGCCGGGAGTCGGGGCGGCGATGTCGCGGCAGCTGCTGCGCGAGTTCCAGAGGGAAGGCACCTTCTCTGTCGCGTCGGCGGGCGAATCCGCGCTGGAGATCCAGGGCGTCGTCAAGCGCGTGAAGTCCGGCTCGGTCGCCTACAGCCGCAGGTCGGGTCACAGAGTGAACGCCTATGACATGACGGCGGACGTGGAGGTTTCGGTGGTCGACAGGCGCGGCGGGCGCGTGCTTGTGGACAACAGGATGTACAAGGCGAAGGCGACGTTTACGGCCGGGCAGGACATCGACACGGCCGAACGCGACGCATGCGGGCGGCTTGCGGACGATCTTGCGAGGCAGGTCGTGGACGACGTGCTTGGGCTCGAATGGGGCTCTGCGGAACAAACTGAACGAGAGGGTCGTGCAAAATGAAGAAAGACTACGTGCACGCGGTTATAGAGCTGAAGATAACGCCGCAGAGAGACTGCGGCTTCGGGAGGATAGCGGAGCGCGTCTCGCGTTTCGAGCAGGTCGAGGCCTGCTTTCTCATGAGCGGGGCGTACGATCTGCTCGTCTTTGTGCGGGGCGACTCGCTGCAGGACGTGGCGCAGTTCGTGGCGCAGGGGCTCGCCACGATAGACGGAGTTCTTTCCACGTCGACGCATTTCATGCTTAAGACGTACAAGGCAAAAGGAATAGCCGAGTCGCTCGGCGGAGACGAAAGGTTGGAGGTATCGTAAAATGGCGGTTGATCTCGCACAGAAGGCACAGAATTTCACTAACCGCGGGCGTCAAGCCCTCGAGACGGGCAATTACGACCTTGCCGTCGACATGCTGCTGGAGGCTGTCTCCGCGGCGCCGGACATACTCGAGACGCGCAAGCTTCTCAGGGCCGCGCAGATAGCGAACTTCCGCAGGAACGGCAAGACCGGCCTCGGCGCCAAGATCAGCTGCATGCTAGCGCGCAACAAGGTCATGGGTCTTGTGAAGAAGGGCGCCGGCGACGAGGCGATGGCGGAGGCCGAGAAGCTGCTCACGATGAATCCGCTCGACCCGGACAACATCGAGGCCGCAGTCAAGGCGGCGGAGGCCGCTGGCAAGGCGGACCACGCCGCGATCACGATCGAGGCGGCGTACGAGTGCTCCAACAAGGATCCTTCCCTGCTCGAGCGCGTGGCTACTTACTACACCATGGCGAAGAGCTGGGACAAGGCGCGCGACGCGTACCGCAAGCTCTCCGAGCTCAAGCCCGGCGACCAGCGTGTTCTCGGCATGCTGAAGAACGCCGAGGCGCAGGCGACGATGAACTCGGGCTGGACCGAGACCGCAGGAAAGAAGGGCGGCTTCCAGAACCTCATCGCGAACAAGGAGCAGGCGGCCAAGCTGGACGCCGCGAACAAGGCTGTCGTCACGGGCGACGACGCGGAGCTGCTCATCCAGGAGAAGATCAAGCAGATCGAGGCGGAGCCGAAGAACATGAACGCCCGCCGCGCCCTCGCCCGAATCTACATCCAGGGCAAGCGCTACTACGAGGCGATCGACGTTCTGCAGAAGGCCATCGAGGTGTCCGGCACGATGGACCCCGAGCTCGACCGCATGCTCTCCCAGACCAAGGTGCAGTACTACGACCAGCAGATCGCGGCGCTCAGGGAGCAGGGCGAGAACGAGAAGGCCGACCAGATGGAGACCGAGAAGAACCAGTTCGTGTTCGACGACCTCGCCCAGCGCGTGGAGCGCTATCCGAACGACCTGCACCTCAGGTTCGAGCTCGGCAAGCAGTACTTCACGTACGGCTACTACGACGATGCGCTTACGCACCTCCAGCTTGCGCAGAAGAGCCCGAAGGACCGTCTCTGGGCTCTGTACTACCTCGCAATGTGCTTCCTCAACCAGGGCCAGACCGACATGGCCGTCATGCAGCTAGAGACCGCCCGCGACGCCCTGCCGATGATGGACGACCTGAAGAAGAAGGTCGTGTACCAGCTCGGCCTTTGCGCGGAGTCCTCCGGCGACCTGGAGAAGGCGTATCAGTACTACAAGGACGTCTACTCGACCGATGTCGGCTTCGAGGACCTTGGCGACAGGATGCTTGCCGTCAGCCAGGCCCTCAAGGCGAAGCAGGGCTAGGGGTCAGGGGCAAAAAAAAACCGCGACGAATGTGTAAATGGGGGATTGGCGTCGCGGTGGCAGCCCCAAGGAGAGTCGAACTCCTCTACCAAGCATGAAAAGCTCGTGTCCTAGCCGATAGACGATGGGGCCTGCGTCAAAAACGCGCATAGTATATCAAATCTGATGACTGAGCGTCAAGCGCACATAGCGTTTAATTTGACGGAGCGTGTCGGATCGGCCACTTTGGCCAGGCTTGTGGCCGCCTCCGGCTCCGCCGTCGCCGCCTGGGAGGCGTATCCGGACAAGATTTCGCGAGCGGGCGGCCCTGTCGACTGGGAAGGCGAGGAGCGTCTCGCCGCCAAATACGGAATCGACGTGATTACGCCTGTGGACGCGGCATATCCGGAGCGTCTCAAGGCGTCTCCTGGAGCGCCCCTTGCGCTGTACGTCAAGGGCGACGTAGCGGCGCTTTCGAAGCCGGCGGTTGCGATGATCGGCACGCGCCGCGCCACGCGGTACGGCCTCGGCGTCGCGGAAAGACTGGCGCACGATCTAGCAAAGGCCGGCTGGGCGATTCTTTCGGGGCTTGCCGTTGGCATAGACGCCGCGTCGCATCGCGGAGCGCTCAACGCCAATGGCGTGACGGTCGGCGTCATAGGCTCCGGCCTGGATCGCTTCTATCCCGAGGAGAACCGAGCCCTCGCGCGCGAAATAGTCAAAAGCGGCGGAGCGGTGGTGAGCGAGTTCCCGCTCGGACGGTCCGCCGACCAGACCACCTTCCCCATACGCAACCATGTCGTCGCCGCGCTTGCATCCGGAGTCGTCGCCGTGGAATGTCCCGCGCGTTCCGGAACGCTGATAACCACTTCGTTTGCGGCGGATCTCGGGCGGCACGTGATGGCTGTGCCTGCCAGCCTCGACAACCGCATGGGCGCGGGCTGCCTTTCGCTCATTCGCGACGGCGCGACGCTCGTGAGGAACGCCGATGACGTCATAGAGGCCATCAGCGGAATCTCCGTTCGCGCCAGGGAAGGCGAGCCGGCCGCTTCTCCGGAGCGCGACCCCGAGACGCCGGCCTACAGCACCGAAGAGGCCCTTGTCATGACCCACGTTGACGAGGGCGGAGTGACGATCGACGAGCTCGTGCGGCTGACCGGACTGTCGGTCGATACGGTGAACGCCGTCGCCATGGGCCTTAGAATCAAGGGATTTGTAAGATTTCTGCCGGGGAACCGGATTTCGCTATTGACTTCGCCGCGGTAATTTTGATATACTCCACTTCCACAAAGAGGCCAGGTTAGCACAGTTGGTAGTGCGGCTCATTCGTAATGAGCAGGTCGGGGGTTCGAATCCCTTACCTGGCTCCACAGATGGCGGGAGTAGATCAATTGGTTAGATCAACAGATTGTGATTCTGTGGGTTGCGGGTTCGAGTCCCGTCTCCTGCCCCAGCCTTTGTAAGAAAGGATCAAATGACGATCATTGACGCGCTGGTCGAGCTGCAGGAAGTCGACGGAAGAATCAGAGAGCTGGAGCTTGAGCTTAAGGATCTCCCACGCCGCAAAGCGCTCGAAACGGCACGTCTTTCCGGCGTTTCGGCCGACTTGCAGGCTGCCAAGGCCGGCGAAGACTATGTGCAGGATCGCGTGAAGGGGTTTGAAGAAGACGCAAAGGCCCTGCGCGAGAAGATTCAGAAGCTGAAGGCGACCCAGGCCGGTCTCAAGACGAACAAGGAGTATCAGCAGTACTCCGTCCAGATCGACTTGGTGACGCACGACCTTGAGGCGACCGAGAGCAGCCAGATAGCCGCCATGGACGATTTGCCGTCGGCGCAGGCGAAGATAGCCAACGCCCAGGCGAAGTACGATGCCGAGAAGGAGGGCGTAGATGCGTTCTGCGCCGAGATTGACGAGCGCATCGCGGCGGTGAAGGCTGAGCTTGAAGAGGCCCAGAAGGAGCGTGCTGAGAAGGCCAAGGCCGTCAACGACCCCAAGTTTGTGCTTTACTACGAGCGTCTGCGCACCAAGCGCTGGCCAGTCGTCGTCGCGCTTACCCACGATGGCGTCTGCGACGGCTGCCATCTCGTGCAGCCGCCTAGCGTGGGCCAGCTTGCCGATGCGAATGCGCGCAACGGCGCGGCGGGCAAGCCGCAGTCCATCGTGGCATGCACGATGTGCGGCAGAATCCTCTACCGCTGATCTTTGACATTTTTCCCCGAAGCGGCGCATTTGCGACCGGTCGCCCCCGTTGCTTAGGCAGCGAGGGAGGAAAGTCCGGACTCCACAGGGCGGAGGGTCCGTCCTTCAAGGGCGGAGGATGCGCGGCAAACGCGCATGACGGAAAGCGCCACAGAAACCAGGTAGCCGTCTGGACGCAAGTCCAGTCCGGTGATAGTGAAACGGCGGGGCAAGAGCCCACCGCGCCGTCTGAAACGACGGCGGCAAGGCAAGCCCTCCTCGGAGCAAGATCAAATAGGGAGCCGACCGGCGGCCCGTCGGGCGACGTCTTTCAGAAGATGTCTAAGGTTCCGGGTTGATTGCGTTAGATGAATGATCGGAGGTCTCGCAAGGGACTGAACAGAATCCGGCTTATTCGCTGTGCGCCGCTTCGGGGGAAAATGGTATAATACGCAACATGAAAAGAGAGCTTGGTTCGCTTGCGACGCATCGCGCCTATCTCGGGAAGCCGCCCAGAGAGGGCTCGACGGAGCCGTTTCCGATGTCTCCGGCGAAGATATTCGCCGCGCAGGTTGCCGGTCTTTCGCGCCGACTTGCCGCGATCAGGTGCCGCGACGTCGTGATTGGCCTTTCCGGCGGGCTCGATTCGACTCTTGCGCTGCTCGTTGCGGATTCGGCCTTTGACAGGCTTGGAATGGACCGTCGCGGCATCCACGCGATCACGATGCCGGGCTTCGGGACTTCCGGGCGCACAAAGGGGAACGCGGCTCTGCTTTGCGAGGGCCTCGGCCTGGAGATGGAGACGATTCCGATCTCCGCGGCCGTCAAGCGCCATCTCAAGGACATCGGCCATGACGGGCGGACCCAGGACGTCACGTACGAGAACGCCCAGGCCCGCATGCGCACGATGATCCTCATGGACAAGGCGAACATGACGGGCGGCATCGTCGTCGGCACCGGCGACCTGAGCGAGATCGCTCTCGGCTGGTGCACCTACAATGGCGACCACATGTCCATGTTCGGCGTGAACTCCGGCGTTCCCAAGACCGCAGTGCGCCGGGTCTGCACCTGGCTCGCGAAGTCCTCTCTCGCCCGCGCAGGCCGCGACAAGGCGGCAGAGGCGGTGCTCGACATCGTCGCGACGCCCGTCTCGCCCGAGCTGAGGAAGGGCCAGGTGACCGAGGACGCGATTGGCCCGTACGAACTGCACGACTTCTTTCTCTGGAACTTCATCGTCAACGAGATGGGCCCCAAGCGCATCGCGAGCGAGGCCGCCAGCTACTTCGAGGGGCGATACGGCCGCGACGAGATCAGGAAGACGCTGGACACGTTCTTCAGGCGCTTCTTCACGCAGGCCTTCAAACGCAACTGCGCTCCCGACGGCGTGCGCGTGTTCCCGTTCGACCTCTCTCCTCACGGATGGTGGATACCGTCCGACCTTGGCATCGTCAGACTTCATGGGTAGGTATCTCGTTCTCGGCAGCGGCAGGAGCGGAAAGGCGGCGGCGGCCTTGCTGGAGGCGTCGGGTCGCGAGGTCGTCTTCGCCGACGACTTCAGCGGCGTCGTCGTCTCGCCTGGCGTCCCCGTCAAGAGCGAGCTGCAGTTCGGCTGCGAGGAGCTGAAGCGCAGGGGCTGGCGTCTTCTCGCCGTCACGGGCTCGAAGGGCAAGTCCAGCGTCGTCAAGGTCGTCGCCGACGCTCTTTCGCTCGCGGGGATGAAGGCGGTGCCGTGCGGCAACTACGGGCGGCCCGTCTGCGACCTTGTAGGCGAGGAGCCCGGCTGGGCAGTCGTGGAGGTTTCGTCGTTCCAGCTTGAGACGACTGCGCTTGCGGGCGACACGTTCGAGGCGGCGGCCGTCCTGAACGTGCAGGAGGACCATCTCGACCGGCATGGCTCGGTCTCTGTCTATCGGTCGCTCAAGCTCCGCCTTTCCGAGATGGCGAAGGCATTCTACTGCGAGCGCGCGCCGGAGAACTGCGACAGCCTGATCGCCGGCTCGTACTTCGACAACGACGTCCTTCGCGCGAATGGCGCGCATGCTGTCGCGCTCATGCGCGCTGCGGGCCTCTCCGATGCGCAGATCAGAAGAGGGTTCGAGGCGTTCGTGCCGCTTCCGCACAGGTTCCAGACGGTCGCGGAGCTTGACGGCGTCCGGTTCGTCGACGATTCCAAGGCCACGTCGGTGGCGGCGCTGGCGGCGGGCGTTTCGATGTGCGCGCCGCCGGACGCCCGGAACGTGCGGCTGATAGCCGGCGGCCGTCCGAAGGGCGACGACCCCGCTTTTGCGCTCCCGGCCTTGACAAAACGGGTTAGGAAAGTGTATCTTATAGGGGAATGCGCCGAGTCGTTCGGCGCCGCGTGGAGATCGGTGGTCGAATGCGAGATGTGCGGCACGATCGACAGGGCGGTGGCGGCGGCGGTGCGCGATGCGGAAAAGGGCGATGTGGTGCTGTTGTCGCCCGGCGCCGCAAGCTTCGATCAGTTTGGTGGTTTCGGGGAGCGCGGGGATGTCTTCGCGGGACTCGTCAAAATACAAGGACAAAGGAAAAAATGAACAAGCTCGTAACGGTTCTCGGCGTCGCGGCGGTGGCGACTCTCGCCGGCTGCAAGGATCCTCAGTACAAACCCATGGCCTCGCGTTCGCAGACACAGCCGAAGGGCGTCGTGATCACGCCTGACGTGCAGCCCGCGCCTGCGCCGGTGAAGACGTCCTGCATGTGCCCGCCCGGCGCAAAGCACTATACGCCGTGCGAATGCGGCGCCGACGACTGCGCCTGCGTCGTCGTCGCGAAGCCGAGCCCTCAGCGAGCGACGCCGGCTCCCGCGGTCGCTCCCGTCGCCGCGCCCGCTCCGGCCCCTGCCGCGCCCGAGCCGGTCTACACCGTGTATGTCGTCAGGAACGGCGACTACCTCGCCAAGATCTCCAAGAAGTTCAACGTGACGATCGCCTCCATCAAGCGCATCAACGGCCTTGAAGGCGACACGATCCGCGTCGGCCAGAAGCTGAAGATCCCCGGCTCGCACGACGTCGGCCCCCAGCCTGCCGCCGCAGCCGCTGTCGCCCAGAAGAAGGCGGCCAAGCAGTTCGAGCCCTATCGCGGCCCCACCAAGGAGTATGTGGTCAAGGGCGGCGACACGCTCGGCAAGATTGCCTACGGCCATGGCTGCAGCATCCGTCAGCTCAAGGAGCTGAACGGGCTCTCTGGCGACGTGGTCAGGGTCGGCCAGAAGCTGAAGGTCCCCGCCGACGGCAAGCCCGCCGCGGCGCCTGCCCAGAAGCAGCCTGAGGCGGCGAAGGCCAAGGCGCCTGCGCCTGCCGAGGCTGCAAAGCCCGAGGCCGACAAGCCCGCCGAAGCTCCTGCCGAGGCCGCGCCCGCCGAAAC
>JAEEZC010000282.1 GCA_016288465.1 Verrucomicrobiota bacterium
CTTCTGCCGTCCGCAGTGCCGCTCATCGGCGCGCTCATGCTCGGCAATCTTGCGAAGGAGGCGGGCCCGTCGGTTGCGCGCATCTCCGACACGATGTCCAACGCGCTCATCAACATCGTGACGATCATGCTCGGCCTCTCCGTGGGCTCCAAGCTCGCGTGCGAGAAGTTCCTCTCCGGCACGACGCTCGGCATCCTCGCCCTCGGCCTCTGCGCGTTCTGCGTGGGCACGGCGGCGGGCGTTCTCATGGCGAAGCTCATGAACCTCGTCTCGAAGGAGAAGGTGAACCCGCTCATCGGCTCGGCCGGCGTCTCGGCCGTCCCGATGGCTGCCCGAGTCTCGAACAAGGTGTCGCTCCAGAACGATCCGTCGAACTTCATCCTCATGCAGGCGATGGGCCCGAACGTCTCGGGCGTCATCGGCTCGGCGGTCGTTGCGGGCGTTCTCTACACGCTGTGTCGCTGACGGCGGCTCCGTGAGGGTCTACTGTGACATGGACGACGTACTCTGCGAAACCGCCGCCGCGCTGTGCCGGCTGGCGGAGCGCGAGTTCGGCGTCCATGTTCCGTACCGCGGAGTAAGCGACTTCGACCTCCAGAAGACCTTCGGGCTCTCCGACGCGCAGATGCGTCGATTCATGGCAGCCGCGCACGAGCGCGGCTGTCTGCTGTCATACGAGGCGACCGCGGGCGCGGCGGAGGGCCTGAGGGCCCTTGCCGACGCCGGATGTGAGGTCGACGTCGTGACCGGCCGCCCCGCCTCCTCGCACGAGGCGACGAGCGAATGGCTCGCGAAAGCCGGGCTCGGCGGCTTCGGCGTGACATACGTCGACAAGTACGGGCGCGAAGTGCCGACCGGGCGCGGCCTGCCCGAGACGCTGCCGCTCTCGGAGCTTCTCAAGCGCAGGTACGACGTCGCAATCGACGACTCGCCGGCTGTCCTGCCCGCCCTATCCTCCTGGGCGCACACCAAAGTCCTCGTCTTCGACCGGCCCTGGAACGCGGGGCTAGGCCTTTCCGCAAACATGACCAGAGTGGACGGCTGGGCGGCCATCGGGCGCGAGCTGCGCGCATCGGGCCTTCTGCCGAAGCCCTCCGCAACGTGACTTCGCAAATGGAAAGCATCAACTACAGCATTGGACGCGTGGTCTTCGGTCGCGAAGACGCCATCCGCGAGGCTTATGCGCGATTCTCCGAGCAGCCCGTCGACGAGACGCGCCTCGCAAAGTCCCGCGCATGCCCGTTCGGCGCAAGGCGGCTCACACTGGCCGGCGAGGCGAAGGTGACCGACGTCGGCACCTTCGACGGACGCGAAAGCCAGACTCTCACGTTCGCCCCGTCCGACAAGCCGGGCTGGTGGATACGCAGGACCGACCAGCCCGAGCAGCTCGACACGTTCGTGGACATCTCGAACCTCTGGACAAGCGCCCAGAACCTGGTGCTCCGCTCCGGCTCGCCCCACAACTACCTTCGAATGGTCGAGCACATCATCGCGCTCAGGACAGGCCTCGGAGTGGACGACGTGCTGGTCAAGGTCGGCTCGGGCGATCCGCCCCTCTTCGCGGACTCGTCGGTCCCGCTCGTGAAGACCATGGACTTCGCCAAGATCGTCGAGGGCGAGGGCGACGCGACCTACGCGACCGTCAAGGAGCCTCTTGCGTTCGGCGGCAGGCGCGGCGACTTTCTGCTGTTCCTGCCCGCGAAGGACGGCGAGCGCAACCTGCGCATCGACTGCGCGATAAGGTGGAACACGGTGATAGGCGACCAGCGCGTCCTTTTCGACGTGACGCCCGAGACGTTCCGCTATGCCGCGTTCGCACGCACCAACGCGACGCGCAAGCAGTATCTGCTCGCCAAGACGGTCGGCAAGCTCTTCGCCTCAACGCGCAACCTCGGCTACAACGAGCGCAACATACTCATCCACGGCAGGGGCGGCTACTACACCGAGCCTCGCTTTCCGATGGAGGGGAAGGACGGCGGGACGGCGAAGTTCCTCGAGCCCGTCTGGCACCGCGCGACGCTCGACCTGATGGCCGCCCTCGCGCTGTTCGGCCCGCACCGCTTCTGCGGAACGGTCGTGAGCTATCGCGCCGGACATACGCTGGACTGCGACGCCGTCCGCGCGATCTGCCGCAACGACCTGCTCCGCGTGCTCTAGCTGGCGGCGGATCATCCATCGCAGGAAATGCAGAACGGGGCGGCTCTACCAAGAACCGCCCCGTTGGCTCCCCTTTTTCCGGCAGGGACTACTTGATGATGAAGATCATGCCCTGCGGAGCATTCGTAACCGTAAATGGAACCGTCGCGCCGGTGACCTCGGAGCCGTAGACGTCGTAGACAGGAGTCACCGTGTACGAGTCGACCGCTCCGCCCTTCACCCATGTCACCGTCATTTCGCCGTCAGCGCCACCGGCAACAGCCTCGCCGTTCTTGGTCCATCTGTACGACACGGCGCCGGCGGCGATGGCGGAAAGCGAGATTGTCCCCTTGCTCTTCGTAACCGCGCAATTCTGAGGTCTGGAGATCCACCTTTCCGCACCGTCCACGCCCTTGCCGCCAATCTTGAACGGAGTCGCGGAATTGCGGGCGTCGGTCTTCACGACCTTGTCGACCGTATCGTAAAGACCGACGACATTGCCCTTCTTGTAAGGAAGGTACTCGTGCACAAGCACATCCTGCTCGTAGATGCGCAGCGAGTAGAGCTTCATCTTCGAAGGATTGCGCCAATCGGAAACATCTTGCTTTGCCGGGGTGGCAAAAATGCCCATCGGCCAGGTTGAGTCGTTGCTATGCGCATCAGCGCTGATGTCGTATGTTTTGTTCGTCACGCCATCGGTTATCCAGTAAAGACGGTTGTGGTATCCGTCGATGACAGCGGTATGGCGCTTTGTGTCAGCTGCAGTGCCTGGTCCGTGATTATTGATGAACGTGTTTCCGAATCCATACATGAAATTGCCGCTGCCGTTGATATACAAAGAGTATAGCAGCCCACCACCTGAATCCTGGCCGAAGGCACGTTGCTGGTAGTTCGCCGTGCCTGTCGAGTTGGATGTGCAATCTATATGGGCGAAGTCGCATTCGATGCGCGACTGCAAACCTTTCATGAGATAGCCGGTATTGATGCCCTGCGTTCTGTCAGATTCAAGATAGGCGTCATCCCTGCCATTCGAGGCAATCGCACCGCCTGCCACAAAAGCAGCCTTGCCGGACGCCATGACGAACCCTCCGGTCTCGGTGTCGCGCAATCCAGCGACTCCGTCCTTCACATACGGAACATAGTTCCGCACAAGCGACCCGCTCTCGTATATCTTGAGACCGTATATCTTGAGCGGCGAAAACGAACCATTGCTGAGAGACGACGACAGTTTGAGCGCGGTACTGTAGGTCAGACTCTCCGCCGCAGCCGTGACATTGTCATAGTAGTTCGTGTAGCCAGCCGTAGTTATGCCAGAGAATCCTGTATGGTTGTCAACAATCAATGTGCGTCGAACGTCCTTTGCGACAGTCTGTGCTGGCGGCACTATACCACTGTATTTCCGCCAGTTAGTACCACAACCGCACCAACCCATGCCGTCCTTGTTGTGGTAGACGCTGAACCTCGTCCCCCCGGACGCCTCGAAGAAAAACCAGTCGTGGTTGCCGCTATAGCCGCTTGTCGGATAGTTGTCGGCAAGCGCATAGTCGAACTCCACGCGCGTGTGCGGCGTGACGGTGTAGCCTGTGTTAATATAGCGGAAGCCAGTGTTATGGTTGTTACCTGAGGATGAAATGTAGCCGTCATCCTCCTCGACAACAAGGCCCTTGCCGCCCGCCCTGAGAGCCGCAGGGTTCTCGGCCGTGATGAACGCGCCATCGACCAAATCCTTTAATCCGGGCACACCGCCCTTCACGCAAGGCACGTAGTCGTGCACAAGCGCTCCGCCTTTCCAGCACTTGAACCCATATATCTTCGCCTTGCAAGGATTGCTAAACGACGTTCCGGCCGTATTGGCAGTATCGCCGAAGATTGCAAGCGGACACGTAGAAGTCTGCGTTACGCTCGCACCAAGGCCTGACGCAGTGCCAGACCAGTTCGTGGTAGCGCATGTAATGTAGTAGGCATGGTCGCCGGCCACATCCAAAACCGCACAGTGGCGATAGTTGTTCGTAGCGCAATCTGTGGCCCACGGCTTGAACGTGTCGCCGATGCCGAACGACATGTTGCCGCTGCCGTTGATGTAGTAAGACGTCCTAAAAGGAGTGGTGCCATCTGCACCGAAGAGTCGCGCCTGAAGAGTTAACGGGGAGACAAGCGCGTAGTCCGCCTCGACCTTGGTGTCGGGAGCCATCAGAAAGCGCGTGTTTATTGCGCCGTTGCCGGTGTTCTCAATGTAGGCGTCGTCCTCGACTTCAACGATGTCGCCGCCGTATTCGAAGGACCTGCCCGTTTTGCGTCCGTCCCAGATGAACTTACCCGTAACCTCGTCGTACAGTCCGGCGACGCCGCCCTTGAGCGCCGGAACGTAGTCGTGGACAAGAACTTCCCTCTCGTAAATGGAGAAGCGATAGAGCTTCATCATCGCAGTGTTGCTCCCGCCGCCAACATTGCTGAACAGTCTGAGCGGCCTTGTGGCTGTCAGAATGGTGTCGCCAGCTGGGACGTTTCCAGTATATTTCTGGACGCCATCGACCTCAAGCTTGGCGTTGCGGTGGTAGCCGTCGAGCGTCATCTTGTAGCGCTTGCCGGGCGTCATCGTCTGGCTCGTCGTCGACCATACGTTCTCCTGTGTAAGGTTCCATGCGAGCGTACCAGTGCCCGCACTGCCATTGATGTAGATACGCGCTACATTCCCCGCCGCATTGGCCGTCTCGAACACGAACTGCTGGTACGGGTCGGATGGGTACACGTCTGCCGTGCGGGCAAGAAACTCGAAGTCCGCCACAAAACAGGTATCCGCATTCATCAGATATCCCGTGTCAATAGAGTAGCCTCCCTTTGGATTTGTTGTGGAGGACGCGATATACGCATCCGCCGCGAAAGCAGTAGACACCGCCGCAAGCGACAAAGCCGCAACACCCATTATAATGGCTGAATTCTTCATAGAAATTGCTCCTTCCTGCTACTAAGCACCAAACCTAGCGCCCTTGACAGTTATAAGCATATTGTAGCATAAACCCATGGCATGGGCAATTGTAATTTATTGCCAGGCAAAGTTACAGGATTGCGCACAGGGCTCGCTTCGGGTGCGACAGCTCGCCCGACCCGCACTTCAAATCTCGCTTCGGGGGCGACAGCTCGCCCGACCCGCACTTCGGCGGATACTACCCGACATGTTTTTGCCGCGCGTGCCGCCGCACGCGCCTGTTACCGGGGGTCGGCAAAAACACGTCGGTTCCGCGAGGTGTCTCTCGTGCGACTGTCACCCCCTACACTCGCCGTCAACTGAAAGCGCGCTGGAATCGGCAAAAAGGCCGAGAGATCGCCAGATCGGCGATTGACCTCCGCGCCTCCGCGTCTCCGCGTGAGACAATCACAACGGCGAAATCTCTCTCGTGCGACTGTCGCGCCCTCCGCTCGCCATCCAAGGGAAAGTGCAATAGAATCGGCTTAATGGCCGAGAGATTGCCGGTGCGGCGATTGGACATGCTCACAACATGTCTTGTGGTGTTGAGGGAACTGTCCAAACCTTAATAACGCCGCGAGTGTTTGCGACGAGAAGGAGGATTTGTGGGTGTTCTAGGGATATTGCACACGATTTAGACGGTTGTGTCGATGAGGTAGATGGTGCGGAGAGATGGGAGAAGGCTGTCCTTTGAAGCTTTCCTCACTGTCCCTTCAGGCTTCGATTGCCGTCCCTTCAGCCTCAGCATACTGTACCTTCACAAATAATGGCGCCATTATTTATGAAGGGTCAGTGACAAAACGCTCAAGGGACGGTGACAACGGGCTCAAGGGACGCTTGAATAACCTTGTCTTGTCCGCTTGCCGCGTCGGAAAAGGCAGGGCTCCAGGATGCGCTTCCCTGAGCCTACGAAAGATATTGGCATCGACTTTGCCCTTTGGGTCAAAAAAGTAGCGTTGCCTCAATAAACAGCGGGCAACGCTACTTGGTGGGGGTAAATTTTCAGGGCTACGGCTTCCGCGACTCCGGCGCCGCCGTGAACGATACGCTCGCAACTGACGGAATCTCCGCGTCCGCCGCGCTGAACACGAACTCGACGCGCCCGTCCGCCACGTCCGCAGCGCCGACGGACCCGGTCGCCATCGCAATGGGCATTGCGGACATCGTCTCGCACGGACGCCCTTCGCACGTCGCCGACAGCACGCAGTCCTCGCCGAACAGAACCGTGTACTCGCCGGCGCTGCGCGGCGGATTGGCGATCGTCAGGAGCACCGAGCCGTCTTCGCGCCTCGCTTCTCGCCAGTCGCCCTTGTCGATGTCCTCGGGACGCTTCTCGCACGCGAACGAGGCAAACCACTCGGGCGACGCCTCGGTCTCGGGACGGAACGCCTCCGACGCCGCATAGCCCAGCACGCTCCGCCTGAGCTGGCGCGCCTCGATGCTGTCGGAGCGGTCGATCGGATATCCGCACACGATGAGCCGCCCTTTGCCGACGCGGACCTCGAAAAGCGTCGCGTAGAGGCGAGAGAGATGTATGTCGGGGACCGGCATCGCAATCGGGCGGAAGCCGTCCCCAAGTCCCTTCGCCTCGTGCACGAGCGCCGCCTCCGTCAGCGTGCGCCACTGGCGGTCCATCCAGTCTTCGGTCGGGAACTTCGAGAACGCCGGATGGTCCTCGTCGAACCAGGTGCCGAGCATCGCGCACGGATCGTAGACAGGGAAGTACGACGAGCTCCAGTAGACCGGCACGAACCTGCCGTGCAGCGCGCCTCTGCTGCGGCCAGTGTAAACGACGCGCCCTCCTTCCGCAAGCGCCTTCGCCGCCGTCTCGGGCCTGGCAGTCACCGTCACGCCCGCCGCATCGCACGGCGCGGCGCCCGCCGCGTCCATCACAAAGACGCTCCACCTGTTCTCTCCGAAGCGGAGCTCCTGCCGGCTCGCCGTCATCGAGCCGTCCAGCCTGAACGACACGCGGAAAGGCTCGCTGAAGCCGCCCGGCTCAACTGCCGCGCCGAGCCTGACGTGCCCCGACCTGCCGGCGAAGGAGTACGGATACATCATGCCCGCGGGAATCGTCTCTTCGGAGACGTTGCGCACCAGAAGCTCCGCGGCGAACGTCTCGTCGGCGGAAAGGACAAACTTCTCGGCTCGCGCGAGGAAGGCCACCGGACGCATGACCGAAGAGAAGGGCTGGAGCTCGGATATGCCGGCCTTTGCGTCGAAGAATGCGTCAAGCCAGCCGACGAGAGCCTCGCACTGGCCCGTGTAGTCGCGCACGTCGAGAAGCTGCAGGCCCGAGCACGAAGGCGTGCGCAGATAGCTCTCCACCTCGTCCTTGTACATGAAGCGGTTCGTCTTGAGCGAGGCCCTGTGGTACTCGCGGTTGAAGCGGATCGTGCCGTTCTCCTCGGCCGCGCGGCGCATCGCCTCCCAGTCGAACGGCCTGAGCAGCCCGTCGTACTTGGCGATCTCGATCCAGAGCGGATACACGGGCCACTGCCCGATCTCGTGCGCGATCGTCGGGATCGGCGTCTTCGAGTACACGTCCTCGTAGTCCCAGTCCGTGCCGGGCCTGAACCTGCAGCGGACAGGCCCGACGCCTGGATAGAGGTGCGTGACCATGAGGTCGTCGCTCTCCGCCACCTGCCGCGCCGTCGAGACCATCGTCAGCCTGCGGCCGTCACGCGCCTTCAGCTCCTTCATCCATCCGTCCATCATCCCGAAGTCGCACTTGCCAAGCTCGTTGCCGACGCCGATGCCGACGAACGAGGCGTGGTTGCCGTACGTCTCGGCGACGGCGAACAGCTCGCGCCTGCAGAAGTCGTCCAGCTCTGCGTTGCCGCGCCCGATGTTGTTCATGGGAACCTCCGCGTCCGCCCAGTAGCCCGTCTCGGCGAAGAGATAGAACCCGAGCTCGTCCGCAGCCTGGAACGCCGCATCCGGCGGCGTCCACGTGTGGAACCGCATCGCGTTCACCCCGTTCTCCTTCTGGATGCGTATCTGACGCCTCCATTCCGCTGGCGTCATCGCCGGATAGCCCGTAAGCGGGAACTGGCAGTTGTCCACGTCGCCGCGCATCCACAGCTGCTTGCCGTTCAGGTAGAGCCTGTTGCCGCGCCTCTCTATCGTGCGGAAGCCGATGCGGACGTCGCGCCTCCGCCCTTCGGTCGAAAGCGACAGCGTGTACAGCCTCGGGCTCGCCTCGCTCCACGGCTCCGGCTCGAACGGCAGCGCAAACCGATGGTTCGCCCCTTCGCGCACGCCCTTCAGCCCGACGCCGTCGATCTTCGCGTCGAGATCGCCGCCTGCAAACACGACGCGCACCTCCTTCGCCGGATACGGAGAGAACACCTGCGCCGCATCGAGCGGATTCGCCTCGCGCAGCTCGAACCTGCCGATTACGCCGTTCCAGCACGTCTGCGTGCTCCATCCCCAGCCATGCGAGTTGCCAGAGAAGCAGTAGTGCGACGAGTTGTCGATCTCGATGGCGAAGCTGTGCGCGCCGGGGGCGAGCTCTCCAGGCGCGAACCTGTAGACGTGCGGCGTGCCGAGCGAGTCGCGGCTGCCGACGACGCGCCCGTCGACCGTCAGCTTCGACGTCCACAGCACGCGCTCCAGAAACACCTCAAGCGCCCTTCCGGCGAATTCCTCGGGGACGACGACCGTGCGCGACCACACCGCCCTGCCGCGATAGACGTGGGAAAGGCGAAGAGCGCCCTTCTCCACGATGTTCGTTATCGCCTTCCACGTCTCGTAGCTCTGCCTTGCGCCAAGCCCCGCCTCGGCAAGCGTCCCCGGCAGCGCGGCCTCCGCCGAAAAACCGTTCCCTTCGACATGCCAGCGACCGGCAAGCGACATCTCGGCGCCAGCGCCGCCAGCAGGCAGCAGCGCGGCAAGTATGCACGCAGATTTCATGAATCTCAAGTTCATCTCTCCGTTCCCGTTCATTCCATCGTCATCAGCGGACCCTGCGACCGACGGCGCCGAAGGCCGTGACACGTCTCCTCCAGCGCCAGCGCATCGTTTCCGCGCCTATTATATCAAAGACGGCCTAGGATTTCGCGAAATGAATTTCTGTCATATTGCGCACGACGCCTTGATTCCCGCATGCACGCCGTGCTATAATTACGGCAATGGGCAACCGACCTGACAAAGCCGCGCCTAAAAAGGCCCTTGTCGCAATCTCGCTGCGCTTCGCGTCCAGCCGCGACGTGCTCATGGGCATCTTCCGGCACATCGAGACTCTGCCCAACTGGTCGGTGAGCCTGGTCCAGCCCGAGGAGAATCCGCTGACGGTCGAAAAGGTCCACGCGGCCGAGCAGGAAGGCGCGCTCGGCATGATCGTAACGGAAGTGCAGAACGACGAACTGATGCGCGCGCTTGCGGAGACGAGGCTGCCTGTAGTGACCGTCGGCATTCGCAGCAGGACGCTGGCGTCGAGGCGGGGCCCTACCGTCTTCGTGAACAACGACAACGCCGCGGTAGGCGACATGGGCGCGCGGCACTTCATCGACCAGGGCCGCTTCAACTCCTATGGCTTCGTCCATGCAGGCGCCGCAGACGCCTGGGCCGAAGAAAGAGGGCGCGCCTTCCTGGCCCGCATCGAAGCCTCGGCCCCGGACGCCGAGACCTCATCATATCCCGCTGCCGCCGCGCCAGACTCGCCCGAAGACGCCGCCGCCCTCGAAAGCTGGCTCGCCGCGCTACCGAAGCCGGCTGCGGTCATGGCAGCATGCGACTGGCGCGCAGTCCAGGTGCTTTCGGCCTGCGGACGCGCCAACATCAGCGTGCCCAGCGCCGTCGCGGTTCTTGGCGTGGACAACGACGAGTTTCTCTGCGAGCACGTCTCGCCGCCCCTTTCCAGCGTGCTGCCTGGGCACGTCGAGATGGGACGCCTCGCGGCCAAGTCTCTGGAGCGCCTAGTCATGCGCGGGAACGGACGCCGCCATGTCGCGCTGACCGTGCCGCCGAGCACAGTCGTGGTCCGCGAGTCGACTCGCATGCGCGCACCTTCGGCCGTTCTTGTGGACAAGGCAAAGCGCTTCATCCAGGCCAACGCCGTGCGCGGCATAAGCGTCAACGACGTCGTCGCGCACCTTGGCGCGTCAAGACGCCTAGTGGAGATGCGGTGGAGGGAGGCGACCGGCGAGACGATACGCTCTTCGATAGAGGCCGTGCGGCTCGCGAAGCTCAGGCGACTGCTTGCGTCCACGCGGCGCCCGGTCGCGGTCATCGCCGCCGAATGCGGCTACCGCGACCCCGACATGCTCGCGCACATCTTCCGCAAGCGCTTCGGCATGACAATGAGCGAGTGGCGCAAAGTCCATCGCTCCGCGGCTGGCTCCGCCGAGCCTGAAGGGCGCGCTACCCCTTCAGGCTCGTCAGCGGCACAAGCCGAACAAGCGGCTCTACAAGGTCACGCTCGGCGTCGATGACCGACTCGATGTCCTTGTAAGCCTGCGGCGCCTCGGAAAGGTCAAGCCGTCCCTTGGCCTTGCCATAGCCCTTGTACTTGTGCCAGCGCTCGCACACAATGCCGTCCATCGCCTTGTCGCACTCCTCGACCGTCAGGTTCGCGGAGGCCGCGACACGGCTCATGCGGCGGCCCGCGCCATGGGAGCAGCTCATGAAGGAGTCCGGATTGCCCAGCCCGCGGACGATGTACGATGCAGTTCCCATCGATCCCGGAATGATGCCGATCTCGTCCTGCTTCGCCGACGTCGCGCCCTTTCGGTGCACGAACACCTTCCTGCCGAAATGCTCCTCGTTCGCGGCGTAGTTGTGGTGGATGTCGATCGTCCGCAGAAAGTTCGCCTCGGGCGCGAACTCCGCGACCGTCTCCTTCATTGCCTCCATCATGCGGCGCCGGTTCTCCTTCGCGTAGCGGAGCGCGAAGAGCATGTCGGTGTAGTAGTGGTGGCCGTCCTCCTCCTCGATCGGCAGAAACGCGAGGTCGGGATCCGCAAGCGGCACGCGGAAGCGCGTGCAGAGCCGGTTCGCGATCCTGTGGTAGTGCTCCTCGATGCGCTTGCCGAGGTTGCGGGAGCCGGAATGGATCATCAGCCACACCTTCGCCCCTCCGTCAGGCTCGCCCGCTCCGTCAAGAGCCGTCGTCTTCTGCAGCTCGACGAAGTGGTTGCCGCCTCCGAGAGTCCCGAGGTTCATGCGGTCCAGCTTGGACGGCCAGAGGTTCGAGCGCATGCCGTTGTTCGCGGTGTACTCCTCGAAGCCCTCCCAGGCCTGCGTCTCGCGGTGCGAGACGCCCTCGCCGACGGGAATGCGCTCCTTAAGCCGCTCCTGAAAGGCGCGGCGGAACGACATGTCCGCGAACCGCTCCGCCGGAATGTCCGTCTCGGTCGCGATCATTCCGCATCCGATGTCCACTCCGACCGCCGCCGGAATCACCGCCCCGTCCGCCGCGATAACGCCGCCGATCGGCATGCCGTAGCCCAGGTGCGCGTCGGGCATGAGCGCGACGTGTCCGAACAGCGCCGGATGCCGCGCAAGGTTCGCGGCCTGCTTCAACGCGCCCTCCTCGCAGTTGGCGCACCAGCTCTTCACGGGCATCAACCACCCGTCCTCCATCTTCTCCCACTTCATTTTCCTCTTCCTTTCCTATCTGTTTCGCAATCCGCTCATGCATGCAATCCGAACATCGATATGACGTCGCGGTTCGTCATGTAGTGCGAAGTCTCCTTCTGAACGTCAAGCTGCCAGCTGTCGTGCCATTCGAATCCCGGATCATATCTAGGACTGCCGCCCACGAACAGCTCCAGCGGCACGAGCAGCTGGTCGGCGAGATGCTTCTCGCACGCCTTGCCGGACTTCACGAACTCACGCGCCGCGTGCGCGACTTCATTGGCGACCGCCTTGCGGGACTTGTCGTA
>JAEEZC010000283.1 GCA_016288465.1 Verrucomicrobiota bacterium
GGCATGGCAAGCCTCTCGCGCTCCGCCTCGTCGATCCTGCGGACTTCCGGGTCGCGCGTGTACGGCACGTCCACAAGCCTTCCGCCATGACGCGCAAGCAGCTCGGCGACATGCTCGCGGATGGCGTGCTCGGGCGCATCCGGCGCGCACCAGTTGTCTCCGTGTATGACGACGTCAGGCTTCAGGGACGGGATCACGTCGTCGTACATCATACTCTCCTGCACGACCACGCGTGCGACGCCCGGTATCGACTTCGCCGCCGCGATCCTCTCGTCGAGCGCGGCCGTGGGGAACCTGTTGTACCTGATCGCCGCCGCGTCGGAGAGGACGCCCACAGTGACCTCGCCCAGCTTGCGAGCCTCGGCGATGACGTTGAGATGGCCCTTGTGGACAGTCGATGTGCAGAAGCACGTGTAGACACTAGCCATTGTACACCACCTTGGCGCCGATGGCATCAAGCGCCTCTTTGAAGACCTTGAAGAACGCAACGATGTCGGGGGCGTCTATCGCGCCGAGGGCGCACAGCCTGAACGTGCCGGCGGAGCCCACTTTGCCCGGATAGATCGTGAAGCCGCGCTCGTAGCAGTAGTCGTGCACCTTCTCGAAGGACCAGCGCGGATCGTCCGGGTATCTTACGGCGACGACGAGGCCGGACTGGTGCTCGCGTCTGATGAGGCACTTGAAGCCAAGCTCGGCAAGCCCCGCGTGAATTGCCTCGAACACACGCCGATGCCGCGCGAACTTGGCGGTCTCGCCCTCCGCCCAGTACTCCTTCATGGCCTGGATCGTGGCGTAGACGGTCTGGACTGGCGGCGTGAAGTGCATCTCGCCCGTCTTCTCGAAGCAGTCGTACTGCATGAAGAGATTGCAGTAGTAGCTGCGGCGCGGATACGCGGCGGACGCCTTTATCATGTCCTCTCGTCCGACGACGAAGGATAGGCCCGTCATCGACATAAGGCCCTTCTGCGCGGACGCGAACAGGAAGTCCACGTTGTCGGCGGCGATGTCTATGGGAAGCATCGCGTAGCTCGACGTCGTGTCGACGACGAAGATGCAGCCGTGCGCATGCGCCACCGCGCCGATTTCGCGTATCGGGTTGAGCACGCCGGTTCCGGTCTCGTGGTGGCAGGCGTACACGACGGCGACGCCGGGATTCTCGTCAAGGGCCCGCTCGACTTCGGCAGGGTCAATGGGACGGTCGAAAGGCAGCTTCAGGTCGACGAGCGGCAGGCCGTAGTACCTGCAGACGTCCGCGCCGCGAGAGGAATACGAGCCGTTGTCAGCCACAAGCACGGAGCCTTCGGCCGGAAGCAGCGAGTTGAGGCAGACGTCTATGTTGATCGTGCCGGAGCCGCAGAAGAGGACCGACGTGTATCTGTCGTCGCCATGGACGACCTTGACGAGGTCGCGGCGCAGGCCCTTCATTATGTCCGCGAACTCCTTCTCGCGAGGGCATATGTCCGGCACGACCTGCGCCATCTTCACGGTGTCCGTCGTCGTCGCCGGACCAGGGTTGAGCAGTATGTTTCGCCGAATGTTCATCTTTCCTCCGCACCGAGAGTCTTCATGAAAAGGGCCTTGTTCGTCTGCGGCGGCTCCTTCGGACGCCCGAGGTCCGCACGGGCGCCCTTCGCCACCCGTATTTCTAGAAAGCGAGGCGAGTCGGACGGGGCGAGCGCGTCGCGCAGGCTCCGCACGACGCGATATCCGCAGGCGTTCGCCACAGCTCCAAGGTCGATCGCGCCGCCAACTGTCGGCTGTCCGCCGACTGAATCGTGCGCGGCGTTGTTGAGCACGATGTGAACGAGGTTGGGGCATCGCGACTGCCCGACGATGGCCATGTTGCCGAGATGCATTATCGCGGCGCCGTCGCCGTCAAGGCATACGACGGTTCGCCGCGGACTGGCCTTGGCGACGCCAAGAGCGATCTGCGAGGCATGGCCCATCGAGCCAACTGTGAGGAAGTCCCGCTCGTGGCCCTGCCCAAGCCGCAGGCGCGTCTCGTAGACCTCGCGCGATATCATGCCTGTGGTCGACACCACGACGGCGTCTTCGGGCAGCTCCGTGAGAACCCTTTCTATGGCCGACTCGCGCACTGTCGTCGCGATGTCCGGCTTCACGTCCCTGAGCCTGTACTCGGCGAAAGTCCCCTTTCTGACGACGACCGCGACAGGACGGCGCTCGGCGACGGCGCGGCCGAGCATGCGACGCGCAAGCGCGCAGGCCTCGTCGGTAGTCTCGGGCAGCACCTCGCACGGAATGCCAAGCGTCTCCATGAGCGTGAGAGTTATCTTGCCCTGCTTGACGTGCTGCGGCTCGTCGTGAACGCCCGGCATGCCGCGCCAGCCGATCACGAGAAGCATCGGAATGGAGTAGACGTCCGGATCCGCAAGCGACGCCAGCGGGTTCACCGCATTGCCCTGCCCGGAGTTCTGCATGTAGACGCAGGCCGGCCGCCCTGTCGCCAGGTAATGGCCGGCCGCGAGCGCCGTGGCGCCCCCCTCGTTCGCCGCTATCAGGTTGATTCCGGCGTCCGTCAGCCTGGCGCAGAGACTTTTCAGGAGCGAGTCGGGCACGCCCGTGAAGAAATCCACCCCTTCCCGCACAAGACCGTTCACAAACTCTTCGACATCTACCATACGACCTCCACTCGAAAACCGCCGATCAAAGCCCTAAAGTCCGCTCGACTCTCTCTATGTCCGCGACGGTGTCGCACTCGACTATCTCCCCAGGCCCAACCTCATGGACAACGAGGTCGAGATCCCGCCTGCAGAGGCGGTCTACGACTTCGTCCCAGAACAGCTGTCCGTTCTCCGGCGATTCAAAGGCCTCCCGTACCGCGCTCGCTATCCTCTCGGCGTCGGGCTGCCTGAAAAACGAAAAGCCCACCATGTTGAAGCAGTCGTCGCCGCCCTTGCAGACACGCGTGATGCGGCCGCCTTCCGTCTCGAACACCCAGTCGTCGGAATGGCCTGGCACGAACTTGCCGAAGTAGCCGGATCGCTCCAGCGGACGGCAGAGGAGCCTTTCCGACGGAACGAACAGATCCGCCTCGCAGACGAAGCAGTCCGAACCGGCCATGGCGTCGGCCGCCACGGCAAGCGAGCCTATGTTGTTTTTGGTGCTGTACTCGGGGTTCTCGACGAGCCTGACGTTGCCGTACTTCCCGGGAAGGTACGAGAACTGCTCCTTCCTGTAGCCGACGACGATGCAGATGTCTGCGACGCCCCGCTCCTCCAGCGCGCCGATCACCGTCTCTATGAGAGGGCGGCCGCCGACCTTGACGAGGGGCTTTGCCGTGGTGTCGGTGAGCGGCCTCATGCGCGAACCCAGGCCCGCCGCCATGACGATTGCGGATTCACGTCTCTCGGAATGCCGGCTCATTTCACCGTCTCGGCGCCAAGCGCCGTGGACTGCGTCACGACGGTTGTCTTCTGGTAGCATGCGAACGAACCGTCCACAAGCTCCTTCGGAGGCTTGCGCGTGAACATGCTCACGACTGGCACCACGACAAGCCCGCCGAGCATCGCAAGAGCGCCGGTGTTGATCGGCGACTTGAGGATGTCAGGCATGGCGTCGCGGAAGAACACGCCGACGAGAGTGAATGCGGGCGCAAGGATGAAGCAGGCCCAGCACGACGCGGCGGAGACCTTTCTGGAATAGAGCGAATACATGAACGGCGCGAGGAACGCCCCCGCCATCGCGCCCCACGACACGCCCATCATCTGGGCTATGAACGCGATCGGGCTCGAACTCTTGTACTGCACAAGCGCAAGCGTCGCGGAAATCGCGATGAACACGACGATCAGCGCGCGGATGCAGAGCACCTGGCTTCTGTCGCTCATCTTCCTGACGACGGTTCCGTTGATGAAGTCGATCGTGAAGGTCGACGAGGACGTGATGACAAGCGAAGAGAGCGTGCTCATCGAAGCCGAAAGCACAAGCACGACCACGAGCGCGATGAGCATCGGTGAGAGCCCCTCAAGCATCTTCGGGATGATCGCGTCGAAGCCGCCGGCGGGAATTCCGTTGGGACCGACGTCAAGCACGCCGGAGAACAGGCGTCCGAATCCGCCGAGGAAGTAGCATCCGCCAGCCACGACGAACGCGAAGATCGTGGAGATCATCGTTCCCTTCTTGATGGAACCCTCGTTCTTGATGGCGTAGAACTTCTGGACCATCTGAGGAAGCCCCCAGGTTCCGAGGGATGTGAGGATCACGACGAACATGAGGTTGAGCGGATCAGGCCCGAGGAAGGACGCGAAGATTCCGGGCATGGGGGCGCTCCCGGGAACGACCGACGGACCGGGAATGCGGGCGAGTCCGTCCAGCGACGCGAGAAGCCCTCCGTTAGAGTCGAGAATCGCCCAGATTACAGCCGAGATGCCGACGAGCATCACGATGCCCTGGATGAAGTCGTTGATCGCAGTCGCCATGTAGCCGCCGGCGATGACGTAGATCGCGGTCAGAATCGACATGATCACGATGCACCACGCGTAGTCGATCGAGAACGCCATGCCGAACAGACGCGACAGGCCGTTGTAGAGCGACGCCGTGTAGGGGATGAGGAACACGAATATGATCGCGGAGGCCATGAGCTTCAGCGACGGACTGCCGAATCGCTTGGCGAAGAAGTCCGGCATCGTGGCCGAATCGAGGTGCTGCGTCATGATGCGCGTGCGCCTGCCGAGGACGGCCCAGGCGAGAAGCGAACCGATGAGCGCGTTGCCAATGCCTGCCCAGGTCGCCGATATGCCGTAGCGCCAGCCAAACTGTCCGGCATAGCCGACGAACACGACGGCCGAGAAGTACGACGTGCCATACGCGAAAGCCGTCAGCCAGGGGCCGACCGAGCGGCCGCCAAGAACGAAGCCGTTGACGTCCGAGGCGCGCTTGCGGCACATGCAGCCTATGGCGATGAGAACTGAGAAGTATGCTGCAAGCAGCAGGGCGTTGATTAGTATCTGATTCATTGTAGCTTGTGTGTTGCCGTCGTATCAGCGAAAATCGGTCAGATGCCCGATCAGAGACCGGATGCCGCGGTAGTAGAAGCCTATGTCAAACAGAGTCCGCGTCGAAGTGAACCTGTGCCAGAGCGCCCCTGGCTGCAGAAAGCCGCGGTAGACGTCCTGCACGGCCCGCTTTATGTCGGCCTCGGTCGCAAACGGCGTCTTGGTGATGGCGCGGCGCATGTCGTACTCGTCCCAGTCCAGCGTCGCAAGCCCGTCGTTCGCCTTCAGCTCCTTGAAGAGCGGAGTTCCCGGATACGGTATCGTCAGCGTGCACTGAAGGGTCTTCGACCAGCCCTTCGCGAGAAGCCTGCGGGCGAGAGCGACCGTCTTTGCGATTTCGTCCGGCCCCTCCCACGCATGGCCGAACATGAACGTCGTGTGGACGTCAAGGCCGGCCTCGGTCGCCCAGCGGGCGCCCTTCTCGACGTCCTCGACCTTCAGCGCCTTGTTGAACCGGTCGAGCGTCGCCTGGTTTGCGCTCTCGACGCCGAAAAGGACGAACTGGAAGCCCGCCTGGCGCATAAGCCTGTACTCCGCCGCGCC
>JAEEZC010000284.1 GCA_016288465.1 Verrucomicrobiota bacterium
ACGGCGATCTCGTTGTCCAGCACGGCTCCCCGATCACGCTTTCCGAGAGCGCAGCCTACAGTGCCGTCCGCCTGCACGACGCCCTTACGCTTACAGGCGGGACGCTCTCGGCAGACACCATCGAAGTGCTCCAGCCGGCTGGAGGCGTTCTTGTCGCCAACGGCGGCGCTCCCTCTTCGTCTGCGAGGATATCTCTTGCCGCGGACGCCGCCTCCGCTACAGGCATGGCGGACGTGCTGCGTCTCGAACGCGGCGCCACTACGCTGCAGTGCGCCACGAACTACAATCCGGATGTCGCCGCCCGCATCGCATTCGCAGGCGGCTCGATGCGCGTCTCTTCCTGGAACGGCACGCCGCTCTGCACTACGGGCGGTTCGCGCTGGGTGCTTGAGGGCGAGGGCGGACATGCCATCCATATTGGCGAGCTCGGCCAGCAGCGCTTCCACTGGCATACTGGCGACGGCTACATCGAAACCCGCGGCGACTGCGAGGTCGTAATCAGCGACACCCAGGCCTCCTCGGCCAATCGCGGCGTCGTCTGGTTCGACGACTCCCGCACAGCCTGGAACCACAGCGGCAGCTTCGTCCTCTCCAACGGCGTACACGCCATATGCCGCGCCGACGACTGCCTTCCGCATGGCAACGACACCGGCGGCATCCGTCTGAAGTGGGTCAACCGCGCTCTTCCCTCCCCCATCCTCGACCTCAACGGCCACCGCATCGCAGTTAACGAGATCAACGCCGGAGGAGGCGTCGTTACAAACTCCTCCTCCGACCGCGCCACGCTGCGTCTCGGAGAGAACGACATGGGCGGGATGATAGCCTTCTACCAGTCACTGGACTGCGGCAACATCGACATCGAAAAGACGGGTTCAAGGCAAAACGGACTCGACGTCGGCACATCGAGGTTCGGCGACGTCAGGCTCTTGGACGGGCGCTTCTTCGTGAGAGGGGCGGAAACCGACGTCTTGACGCTAGGAGCGGTTTCGGTCGCGTCCAATGCGGTTCTCATTGTTACCAACACAACAGTCCATGCGGCCTCATACTCCTCCGCCGGCGCGCTGCAGCTACTTGGCACGGGACGATTGCTATACGACGCCTTTGTCGTGGAGAAAGGGATGCCCGTCGCGCTCGACACAACCGAGGACTGTCCCCGTGCGCTTCTGCGCGACAGGCTGACGGTACTTTCCGGAGGAACTCTGGCATGTCCGCTAATCGAGGTGGACGGCATCGGCGGAGGCATTGTAGCGGACGGCGGAACGGTTCCCAGCACATCGCGGCTCCGCCTTGCCGATGGCCTTGCAGCTCCGGCCGGCGAGGCCGTCTCGACGGTCCTTACGCTCCGCTCCGGCACGACGACTCTCCAGTGCGCCACGAACGCAAACCACGACGTCGCCGCACGAATCCTCTTCGCAGGCGGCTCGCTGCGCGGCACAAGCTTCAGCGGCACTCCTCTCTGCGCCGCGAACGGCGCCAAATGGATACTCGAAGGCGACGCCTCGGCGGACATCGTTATCGGCGAACTCGGACTTCAGCGCATTTCGTGGCTCGCGGGAGAGGGAGTCGTGGAGACGCGCGGCGACTGCGACGTCGTTCTCTTCGACAACCAGTACAACTCCGCGAGAGACTGGCGAGGCACGGTCTATCTCAACACCTCGCAAGCCGTGTGGAACCACTCTGGCGACCTTGTGCTCTCCAACTCAGTCCTCGCGGTCTGCAACGCCGACGACTGCCTGCCGTCCGGTCCGCAGACCGGTGTCGTCAGGCTGAAGTGGGTGAACCACGGGCTCCCGCAACCCGTTCTCGACCTCAACGGCCACTCCGTCTCCGTAAACGGAATCGACACTTCGGCCGGTGGCGTCGTGACGAACTCAGCCCGCGTTGCCGCGTCTCTCCGCATTGGCGAGAACGGCGCATCCGGCCGGGTCGCCATCCCCGCGCTCGCCGGCGGCAGCGTCAGTCTCGTGAAGCGCGGCGCAGAGACGAACTCCGTCGTCCTTGGCTCGTCTGGCTTCACGAACCTCCGAGTCGAGGAGGGATCGCTCGTCGTTGCCGCATCTTCGCCCGACACTGTCGTCGAAATGTCGTCTGTCGTTGTGGCCGAGGGCGCGACGCTCGTTGTGGACGGCGTAACGCTCGCAGCGACCTCCCTTGATGCATCCGGGTGCATAGAGCGCATTGGCAACGGCGACATCGAAATTGTCCATCCAAAAGTCCCCTGGTTCTCCGCGCATGCGGTCGACGATTCGGTCGTCGGCGGCGCATGGGCTTCACGACCTGCTCTCCAGGATGGCGTCTACTCCATCCAGAGCGGCAGCATGGCCGTCTTCGCGGCGTCTGAAAGGCGTCGTGACTGCCCTCGCATAGAGGTTTCGCTTCGTCAGGACAGCGCAGTGCCTGCCGACATGCTCGACGACTTCCTCGCCGAAGCAGTCGAACGGGGCGCACGCGCCCGCTTCCTCGCGGTCAGGGAGGCCGATGGCGAAACGCTTTCATGGCGCGGCCTGGTCGTCGAGAACGGCGCTGCGGCATGGAGGTGGCTTTTGGGTGCGCCAGTCGCGACTGGCGTCCAATACCGCGTCGCCGCCGAGTTCGACTTCTCCGGTGCGACGCCTCTCGTGTCGTATCTCGTCGCGGAGTCTGGAGAGGTCCGTCTCCGGCGTCTTCGCGACGCCATGGGCGAGTCGTGGTTCCCGGCCAATGGCGCGACGGCCTCGCTTGCCGGGAAAGTGGAGGTCATGGGCTGCGGAAGCCTCTTTGCACTTGACGGAACTGCCACATCCGACGTCAGGCCGACTCCAGCCGACAGAAGGACTATCATCATACTAAGATGAAACAAACCAACCATCTTTTCCTGTCCGTGCTGACGGCGGCGGCGCTGACGCTTTCGCTCTCCTGCGGTGCCGCGCCGCTCTCCCTGCCGCCGCTTGACTGGAAGCTCTCTGGCGCGGCGACGCTTGAGGACGGCATCCTCGTCGTTGACGCGCCTGCAGACCGTCCAGGCGGCGGCGCGGCGGCCCGCTTCGACCTCAGGCCGTGGAAAGGCAAGTCGTTTCTGCTCACCGTGCGCGCGTCGATGGAGGGCGTGCCGCGACCCAAGAACCATTGGGAAGGCCTCAAGTTCCAGTTCACCATCTACGACCGCCTCATCCGCCGTCGCGCATACCCCGAAGACATCCGCCAGCGCTTTGGCGACATGCCGGAGACGACCCTCGAACTGCGCTATGACGCGAGCGTACACGATGCGGACGAGGCAACGCTGTTCCTCGGCCTTCAGAAAGCCTCCGGACGCGTCCGCTTCGACCTCGGCTCGCTCGCCATATCGGAGATGCCGTCGGCATTCACCATAACCAACCAGAACTGGATCGTGCGCTATCCAGGCGGCGCAAGGGCTCCACTTCGCGGCGTGATGTCGCCCGGATGCGACATGACAGAGGATGATTTCCGCACGCTCGGCAAATGGGGCGCGACGCTCCTGAGATACCAGATGACGCACTGCCCCGCCTCATCCGTGACCAACATCCCGGCTTGGCGAGCGTGGCTCGAAGGACGCCTCGCGCATCTCGACTCCTTCGTGCTGCCGATGGCGGAGAGGCACGGCATGAAGGTAATCGTCGATCTCCACAACGCTCCTGGCGGACGCGACGGACACGACTGGAGGCTCTTCGAAGACGACGGCTATTTCGCCGCGCTCGTCGACGCGTGGTGTTCGATTGCCAGCCGGCACAAGGGCGACAGGCGCATCTACGGCTACGGCTTCGCCAACGAACCGTTCCAGACGAGACCTCACAAGCGCGACTACTGGCAGGTTCAGGATGCCTGCGCGCGCGCCGTCCGCGAGATAGATCCGGACGCGACGCTGATCGTCGAGTCCAATCACATGGACGCTCCATACGCGTTCTCGTATCTTTCTCCTCTAGCCCTGGACAACGTGATCTACGAAGTGCACATGTACGATCCCGGGACGTTCACGCATCAGGGCATCCATCCCGGCGATCCGCTCGGGCAGACATATCCCGGAACTCTCGACGACGGCAGCCGCCTCGACAAGGAATGGCTTCGCCGACAGCTTGAACCGGTCCGCGAGTTCCAGCTCAGGCACCATGCCCGCATTCTCGTGGGCGAGTTCTCCGCCGTCGCCTGGGCGCAGGGAGCCGACGCATACATCCGCGACTGCATCGGGCTTTTCGGAGAATACGGCTGGGACTGGTGCTACCACGCCTTCCGCGAATGGAGGCCGTGGAGCGTCGAGCACGAAGGCCCCGACGCCGCGCACATGACGCCGTCCGCCGACACCCCCCGCAAGCGCGAACTGCTGAAAGGCCTCGCTTCACCCAAGACGACAGACGATCCCCTTTGAATTGGCGAATCGCAATGGCCAGGCCGCCGCGATTGGCTAGGCAGAAAACCGAAATGCCCCTATTTTATGAGCGAACTTTAACCGCCGCAAGCAGTTTTTATGAGCGAACTTTCATGCTGTCCAGCCACTTTTATGAGCGAATTACAACCCGCCTTTGCGCATTCGGCCTCGGCTCCAGCATATTTTCGGCCATATAGCTTCCTATGTGCAGCCCGTAGCGCTGAATCCAGCCACCTATTCTTCAGGCATGGGCTCCTCAGAAGAATTCCCGGTTTCGTCGCATTTGGCATTCTTCCTCTCGATCTTTTCCTGTTCTCTGGCTCTGCTGACGCTGTAATCGTACGGAAAAGTGATGGTGTCGGCAACGATTTCGAGCGGCAAATCGACAAGACATATCGGCAGTACGGCCAACGTTTGGGGGAATGACGCATGGAGAACTCCTATCCCAATCGGTCCGGACAGCCAGACCGCAGTAATCCACGAATTCTACGACGTTCCTCTGTAGAAGCCCGCCGGTTCATCACTGTCGCTCACGTGTGTGCCGATGTTGATGCATCCC
>JAEEZC010000285.1 GCA_016288465.1 Verrucomicrobiota bacterium
AAACTCAACTCTTTTATGGCATATTCTTTCGTGAAGCTCGCGAAGCGAGCGTTTTCGTGTACTGCGCAGGCAGGTTTTCGTGTCGCGGGCATCTGACGCAGACCGCAGGTCGAGGCGACGCGGAGACGACGGGCGAAGGTCGCAAAATCAGAGCAATCTCCCTGAAGCCAAAGGATCCGAACTGCGACCTTCAAGCCACGGCGTCGACGCGTCGTCTCAAGCGGCGTCAGCCGCGCGTCAGATGAGCCGCGCTTTCGTGGTTCGCGCCGGTAGGCGCAAAAGGCCATTTCACTTGCCGAACGCCTCCAACATGAGAATCAGCCAATGTTTTCAAGGGTACGGTTTACACAGGCGTCCGAAAACTGGGGATATTCCAGGGATTGCACCATCAAAGTCATGAAGAATGACGGCAAGGCCCACTTGGACGCCAATGCGAAGCGTGCCGGCGAATAGAAGACCGAAATTTCATACGTTGGTTTTCGATTTTTCCAACGTATGAAATTTGATTCTCATACGTAGGCTTTAGCCGTCGCCACCGCGGCAAATTGACAACCCCTGGGTTCTGTCGGCGGCGGTTTCGGGGTGAGTGAACGGACCTTGCTCTGCCTGTGTACAAGGCGTTTCCTTACGGTGTACGCGGCATCCCCTAACTGTGTACGCGGCATCCCCTGCCTGTGTACGGAGGAGTTTTGACGTCACTTCAGTGGTGAAGTGACGTCAATATACCATTGAAGTGACGTCACTTCTATGGTGTAATGACGTCAAAACTCCCCCGTACACGCCTAGCAAACGTCGCGTACACCATTAGTAAACACTACGTGCACAGGCAGAAAATGCTCAAAACACCGCGGGAAAGAGCGAAAACGCGTTAATACCCAGCGTGCAGCACCTGGCACTTCGCGTTATTCCGAAGGCTGGACTTGAAAGGCGACGCTCTTGCCTAAAAATCGTCCCAAAACCGTGCAGGTGTCCGCAACCCTTCGCCATGCGCGAAAAACTGGGGAACATCCCGTGCTCGTGCCCGAAGAGCCAAAAAATGGTATAATATCTATTCCATGCCAGAAAAGGACGCGACAATCATACGAAAGGCGACGCTGAAGGACGCGGAGAGGATCTTCGCGCTCGTGCGGCTGAACTCCGACCAGCTTGTGCCGCGGTCGCTCGGCAACATCGTCGAGTGCATCGACCGGTTCTTCGTGGCCGAAACCGAGGGCGAGATGAGCGGCTGCGCGTCCTACCAGATACATCCCGAGATTGGTGCGCCGGAGGCGGCGTCCGTCGAGGTTGTGTCGGTGGCCGTCAAGTCGATCTTCCGCCGTCGCGGCATCGGCCGCATGCTCGTCGAGTCGGTGGTCGCGTCCGTGAGGGCGTTTGGCCCGAGGGAGATCGTGGTGCTGACGTTCGCGCCGGAGTTCTTCGGCGCGCTCGGCTTCGTCGAGATACCGAAGACCAAGATCATGCACAAGCTCTACACTGGCTGCATAAACTGTCCGAAGCACGCGAATCCGTTCACCTGCCCCGAACACGCGATGGTGCTGGCCGAAAGATGACTGGCGGCCCGGCATTGCCGCAGAAGACGAATTTCAACGCACAACAACCTAAGGAGCGAAAGAAAAAGAAATGAGACCTGTCGTTTTCATCATACGCGACGGCTGGGGAGTGAACCCCCGCAAGGAAGGTAACTCGGTCTATGGCGCCAAGACGCCAGTCATCGACCAGATTCGCGCGCGCTATCCGCACTGCCTGCTGGACTGCTGCGGCGAGGCGGTCGGCCTGCCCGACGGCTACCAGGGCTCGTCCGAGGTCGGCCACCTCAACATGGGCGCGGGCCGCATCGTCGTCCAGGAGCTCAAGCGCATCGACGACGGCCTCTCGTCCGGCGAGCTCTTCAAGAGCCCGAAATGGCAGAACCTCATTGCGCAGTGGAAGAAGAACAACTCGCAGTTCCACTTCTTCGGACTTCTCCAGGACGAAGGCGTCCACGCGCACCAGGAGCACCTCTTCAAGCTCATGCGCAGGGCGCGCCAGGAGTTCCCCGAAGGCCGCATCGTCGTGCATCCGTTCCTCGACGGGCGCGACACTCCGCCGCGCTCGACGCTCGAGTACGTCGCGCGCCTCAGGCAGGAGCTCGCCGCGGTCGGCAACGCCACGGTCGGCACGGCGATGGGCCGCTACTACGGCATGGACCGCGTGAAGAACTGGAAGCTCACGAGCGAGGCCTACGACTGCATCGTCGGCTGCAGGGGCAAGAAGGCCGCGACCGTCGAAGAGGCCGTGAAGGCCGAGTACGAGACGGGCAAGACGCCCGACGGAACGCCCATGACCGACGAGTACATCCCGTGCTACGTCATCGGCGGCTACGAGGGCATGAGGGACGGCGACGTCGTCATGCACACCAACTACCGCCAGGACCGCGCGATCCAGCTGACGCAGGCGTTCGTCGCCGACGACTACCAGGGCGAGCGCTGCGCGCGCCCGAAGGTGACGTTCCTCGGCTTCACGCGCTATTGGGACGAGTTCGAGGACTACCTCCTCGGCGCGATGGGCGCGGGCGGCGGCATGGACAACCTCCTCGGCGAAGTCGTCTCGAAGGCGGGCATCCGCCAGCTGCGCCTTGCCGAGACGCAGAAGTTCCGCCATGTCACGAGCTTCTTCAACGGCAAGTCCACGACGCCTTCCGAAGGCGAGGACCAGGTCGAGGTGAAGTCCCGCTTCGACCCCGCGACGTTCGCGAGCCATCCGGAAATGGACGCCTACAACGTCACGGACGAGCTTCTGAAGCGCCTTGAGAACAATCCGTACGGCTTCGTCGTCGTGAACTACGCCAACTGCGACATGGTCGGCCATACGGGCGACGAGAAGGCCGCGACGAAGGCCGTCGAGGTCACGGACGAGTGCATCGGAAAGATACTCCCCCGCCTCCTCGAGCTTGACGCGCACGTTCTCATCTTCGCCGACCACGGCAACGCCGAGCAGATGGTGGACTACAAGTCCGGCCTCACGAAGACGTCTCACACGCTGAACCTCGTGGACTGCTTCTACGTCGCGAACGACGCGGC
>JAEEZC010000286.1 GCA_016288465.1 Verrucomicrobiota bacterium
CATCGGCGACCACGTCTGGATCGTCAAGGCGGGCGACGTAATACCGGCCGTCGACTCCGTGATCGTCGAGAAGCGCACCGGCGCCGAGAAGGTCTTCGAAATGCCGTCCCGATGCCCCGTATGCGGAGGCGAGACCCGGCGAGCGGAAGGCGAAGTCGCGGTGCGATGCGTCAATCCCGCGTGCCCCGCGCAGCTGAGCCGCCGGCTTGAGCACTTCGCAAGCCGTGACGCGCTTGACATAAGGGCCCTCGGCGGCAAGGTCGCCGACGCGCTTGTCGAGAAGGGCCTTGTCAGGGATGTGCTGGACATATTCTCGCTTGACGAGAAGCAGGTCGTGAACCTCGATCTCGCGGACGACGCGGGCGGACAGCTCGAGCTTTTCGACATGCCCAGGCCCGTGCGCAAGTTCGGACGCAACGGGCTGAACATGCTCGGCGCAGTAAAGGCCGCGCGCACTCTCCCCCTGCACCGATGGCTCTTCGCGGTCGGCATACCGAACGTCGGAGTCACCGTCGCGAAGGACATCGCGGCCGAGCACGGGCGTTTCAGCGAACTCGCGGGCAGCGAAGTCCTGAAGAACGTCGTGGCGAACGACGCGCTCAAGGGCAAGGAGCGCAGGATCCTGACGATCAAGGCGGAGGCGGCGAGGGCCGTTCTGGCGTTCTTCGAGTCCGACTACGGGCGCCGCTTCCTGGAAAGGATGAGGGAGCTCGGCATCGACCCGGTCTCCGAGGCGCGGCCTGCCGCGAAGTCGTCCGGGCCTCTTGTCGGGCAGGGATGCGTCCTCACGGGAACTCTCTCCCGTCCCCGCGGCGAATACGCCGCGCTCATCGAGGCCGCTGGCGGCATCGTGCAGAGCGCCGTCACGTCCAGGACGAGGTATCTGATCGCCGGCGCGAACGTCGGCGCGGCAAAGACCTCCAAAGCCCGCGCGCTGGGCACGGAGGTGATCGACGAGGCGCGGCTTTTGGAGCTTTTGAAGTAATGGCCATGTCCCAGCAGATACGGCAGACCCAGCGGCAGACGATCACGCCCGCCATGATGATGGAGTTCTCTCTCCTCCAGCTGCCGATAGGCGAACTGCGCGAGGCGGTGAAGAAGGAGCTTGAGTCCAACCCCGCGCTCGAGGTGGAGAAGGACCCTCTGGCCGTCGGCTCTTCGCGCTCCGCCCCCCGCTCGGAAGACGACGGCAAGAGGGGCTTTCTTGAGAACATCGCCGACGAGCGCGGCGAGACCCTCGACGAGCATCTTATGTCCGAGCTCCGGATGAACGGAGTCGAAGGGCGCGAGCTCGCGCTGGCCGCTGCCATAGCGGAAAGCCTCGACGGCGACGGACGCTTCACGGGCTCGTACGCCGACCTGATAACCGTGCTAAACGGCGCGGGTGTGCGCGGCGTCACGGGGCGCGAGCTAGAGGACGCCCGCCGGCGCATCATGGAGATCGATCCGAAGGGCTGCGGCGCGCGCGACCTGGCCGAGTGCTACCGGGCGCAGATGGACCGCATTCCCGAGGAGAAGCGCCCGGCGGTCGAGGCTGCCATCGACGCCATCGCAGGCGAGCTCGGCAAGGCGCACCGCGGCGCAGGCGCGGCGGTCGACATAGACCCGGGCGCGCTCAGGCTTCTCAAGACGCTGGAGCCTTTCCCCGGCAGGCTCTACGAGCGGGCGAAGACGCACATCGTTGTTCCCGACGTCATCGTGGACGCGAACGGCAACGTGCGAGTCGACCAGGGCGACGTGCCCGAGCTTCGCGTCTCGGCGAAGTACGTCGAAATGGCCAAGGACCGCGACCTCGACTCCGAGACCCGCGCCTACGCCGCCGAACGCGTCCGCCGCGCCCGCGAGTTCCGCGAGGCGCTCGTCCGGCGCAAGGAGACGATGGAGATGATAGCCGAAGAAGTCGTCGCAAGGCAGCCGGGCTATCTCGAGAAGGGCGCGGCTGGCCTCGTCAGGCTCACCATGAGCGAGGTCGCCCGCAAGGCGAAGTGCACTGTCGCGACCGTCTCCCGCGCCGCCGCCAGAAAGTACGTCAGAACGCCGCGCGGAACCGTTCCTCTGAGGCGGTTCTTCGTGCTGGTCGACCAGGCGCCAGTCGAGCGCCTCCGCGACATGCTTGAGTCGATTCCCGCCGGCGTCCGCGTGACGGACAGGGAGCTTTCCGAGAGAATGTGCAAGGCCGGCTTCAAGATGGCCCGCAGGACCGTCGCGAAATACCGCGCCAAGCTCGGCTTCTGACGCATGGAACTCGTTGAGCGAATCGCGGCTGTAGACAGGGCTCTCAAGAAGGAGTTCAAGGCGCACCAGGCGCCGATAATCGAGCTCATCGAGGCCCACACCCGCGACCCGTTCTGCGTCCTTGTCGGGACGATCCTCTCGGCGCGCACCAAGGACGCCTGCACAGCCGGCGCGGTCCGTCGGCTCTTTGCCGCGATGAAGGCGCACGGACCGCTCTCGCCAGATTCGCTTGAGGCGCTCTCCCGCGAGGAGATCGAGACGCTTATATACCCGGTCGGCTTCTTCCGCGACAAGGCGCGGCACCTCAAGGCGCTTCCCGCCGCGATAAGGGAGAAGTTCGGCGGCGTCCTTCCCAAGACGGTAGAGGAGCTTTGCGAGCTGCCGGGTGTCGGACGCAAGACCGCGAACCTCACGGTCGCCGTCGGCTTCGGTCTGCCGGCCATATGCGTTGACGTGCATGTCCACCGCATTTCCAACAGACTCGGGCTCGTCAAGACCAAGACGCCTTTCG
>JAEEZC010000287.1 GCA_016288465.1 Verrucomicrobiota bacterium
CGTGAATGCCGGACTGCTGCGCCTTTCTCGTCCGGAGGCACCGCGCAGCAGGTTGCAGCGTTTCACGAGTGCACGATAGCCTGGTGGTAGCACTATTTCCTCTTGCGCCGACTGCGCGGGGGCTCTTCGTCCGCGTTATGTAATTATTTGCAAAATGAGAAATGTCTTATAGGTAATGTGACCTATAAGTTGAAGATAAATGGTATAATGTCAGCGCAAAGGGAGAATGACCGATGAAACTGTTTCTGATTGCTGCAGCTGTTCCCTCGCTGGCGTTCGCGGAACCGAGCCGAGAGCTCATGAGCGACGCGTACTGGGCGATCTGGAATGACGCCGAGCAGGCGCGTATCGACGTCGACATCGAGAAGAACCGAAAGACCTGCGGTTCGTTCGAGGTGGATGCGCCGGACATGGCCGAGGTCAAGGTCGAGCAGATCACGCACGCCTTCCGCTTCGGCGCGCACATCTTCAACTTCAACCAGCTTGGGAAGACGGAATACAACGACGCAACGCGCCATCCGGGCGTGGGCGGGAACCTCGAGAACTTCCCGCGCCGCGCGATCACGATGGGCATGAAGCAGTGCATCGAGGCGCGCAAGATACTCATCATGACGCGCAACGAGTCGTCGGCGCTCAACTGGGCGAACACGATAATCCGCATCGCCGCGCTCGGGCGCCCCGGCGACGACTATCCGGTCACGCACATGCGCAACCACAAGCACCTTCGCATCGTCACCGACCGCAACACGCTCAAGACCCCGAAGTTCAACGTGTAGAATGAACTTGCACCACCTCAATCGACGTAGCTTTTTAAAAGGCGCGACCTCGCTAGCGGCTTTCGTTGGTGCGCCGCGCCTTTTTGGAACAGGCGGCATCCGCCCTCGTCTCGTTTTTGGAGTCATATCGGACACGCACGTCTCCAACAGGGCTTCCGCGTCTGTGCTTGAGCGGACGTTGATGTTCATGCGTGACAGGAAAGTGGACGCCGTCATGATCTGCGGCGACATCTCGGATTGGGGGCTGTTGAGTGGGCTCAGGTACGTGGCCGAGACATGGGAGAAGGTGTTCCCGCACGGCAAGGGCGCAGGCGGCAAACCGGTTCAAAAGCTTTTCTGTACCGGCAACCACGATTACGAGGGCTGGTGGTATGGCGACATGACGGCAGAGATGCATGCGCTCGGCTATGATGAAGACGAGGCTCTTGTGAAGCTCGGCATGAAGAAGTGCTGGGAAGAGGTCTTTCAGGAGGAATTTGCGCCAATCCGCAGACGAAGTGTAAACGGCTTCGACTTCATCGGCGCAGAATGGCATGGATACGACAAGGCGCCTGGCTATGATCAAACGGGGGAATGGTTTGCGGCACATGGCAGCGAGCTCGATCCTTCCAAGCCGTTTTTCTTCTTTCTCCACCAGCCGATATCTGGGACGACAGCGGCCAGTTGGGAGACGACGCTTGGCAGAATGGTCGCAAACGTTCTTTCGTCACGACAGAACGCCGTAGCTTTTTCAGGGCACGCGCACTGGACTCTGAATGACGAACGTTCGATATGGCAGGGAGCATTCACTGCGGTGGCTGTTCCGTCGCTTTCCTGCACGGGTGTGATGGGCGGATACGAAAACGGAGCAGATGTCCGCAACGGCACGTCGACGCTTGCGATGCCAATTATTCCGGCGAGGTTCCGCCTTGAGGAACCTCAGGGGCTTGTGGTAACGGTCTTTGACGATTGCATGGAGATGGAACGCTACGACTTCAAGAAGTTCGTTCACACGGCGCAGACCTGGCGTGTCCCGCTGCCGCTTCTGCGAGAAAGTCGTCCGTATGCAATCGAGCCGCGAGCGACGAAATATCCGGTTCCGCAGTTCCCGGAGAGAGCGAGCCTCAGCCTTGCGACGCGCAATACCGAGACACGCGGAGGCAAGTGGGAGATCGCGCTTGTTGCGGAATTTCCGAATGCCACTGCGGTTGCAGATGCGAGGGCGTTAGATTATGAGCTACGCGCCGTGCCGTCAGACGGGTCGCCTTCTGTTGTGAAGCGTTTTCTTTCGTCGGCGTTCCATAAGCTGAAAGAGGACGAGCCCGACCGTATGGTGTTTTGGATCAACGCGCTCGATCTTCCGCAGGATGCGGAGTATCGTGTTGAGGTCTATCCGCGCAATTGCTTCGGCGTGTGCGGGCGTCCGCTCGTCTCTGAGCTACGTCGGGGAAAGCCCGGGGGAATGCATGCGCGCGGATATCCAAAAGAAATGTAAAATGAAAAGTGTAAGATGTAAAATGAAAGGAGAAACGGACATTATGAAACTAAAAGTCGTAATCGCGCTGTCGGCAGTGTTGCTAACGGCCGCGTCCCTCGTTGCCGAAAACGTAAACGGCTTCGAGAACTTCGTGCTGTCTCGGAACGACTGGAAGTCTAATCCGTCGAGCGTGATTGTGGAATTCTCCTCACGTACACGAACCGAGGGCAGTCTGCATCTCTCGCGATTCAATTCGTCCAAGCCCACAGGAATGGTTTTGGTCATACGCTGACAACAAGGAGACGGAACAATGAAAAATCTGCTTTGTCTATCCGCAGTGTGTACCGCGCTGCTTGCGTCTGCCGATCCGAACGATCCGCAGATCGAACTCGTTTCGGTCGAACAGGACGCGGACCGCGTCGTGAAGGTCGAATACACGCTTGACGAACCAGCGATCGTCACGTTCGACGTGAAGACGAACGGCGTGTCGATCGGCGTGGAGAACCTAAAGATGGCGTCCGGCGATCTCTGGCGCGTCGTTTCTGCGACAGGTGCTGGTTCGAGGCGCATGATAACATGGCCTGCATACGAG
>JAEEZC010000288.1 GCA_016288465.1 Verrucomicrobiota bacterium
GTTTCCTTTCCGTTTCAGCTTCAGAGCTCGACCTTGCGGTAGTGCGGCACAAGCGTCTTCATGCACGTCCAGCCGACGATGTACGCCACCGCACAGTATCCGAAGACGATGCAATACCCAGCCGGCTTGCCGGTGTAGCCGAGGAACTCCATCGCAGGACGCGCGAACTGCGCGCCCGAGGCAAGGAGATCCTTGGTCATCTCGACTTCCTTTCCGTCGACGACCGTCGTGCCCGCCGCGTACGTGAAGAGCTTGCCCGCGCACTTGTTCACCATGAAGCTGCCGCAGCCCGCCGCAAACTGCGCAATGCCCGTGAGCGTGCCGATCGTGGACTTCGGAAACATGTCGCCCACGACCGAATACACGTTGGCGCTCCACGCCTGATGCCCCGCGCACGCAAGGCCGATGAGTATCGCCGGGAACCACGCGGAATACGAGCCGAGCGGCTGCGCGCCGAGCGCCAGCAGCGGGAAGCACGCGAAGATGAACATCGCGACCATGCGGCCCTCGTACGCGTTCATGCCGCGCTTGTCCACCATGTACGTCGGTATCTTGCACAGGTAGATGGACACGAACGTGACTATCGCGTAGAGCGTGAAGATGAGCGCCATGCCCATGCCATCGGAGCTCTTGTAGCCGAACTGGTCCGAAAGGTAGCCCGGCGTCCAGAAGAGGAAGAACCACCAGACTCCGTCGGTGAGGAACCTGCCCAGCACGAGCGCCCACGTCTGCCTGAGCGAGAACGCCTTGAGATAGCTGATCCTCGGCCCCTCGGCGTCCGCCTGCTTCGCGGCCGCCGCGTCCGCGCCCTCGTCCTGGTTGATGTACGCAAGCTCGTCTGCGTTGACGCGGCTGTTCGCGGACGGCTTGGAGTACAGCCACAGCCAGAAGCCCATCCAGATGAAGCCGAGCGCGCCGATGATCACGAACGACCACTCCCACCCGCAGTACTTGGCGATGAGAGGTATCGAAAGCGGCGCCGCGAGCGCACCCACCGACGAGCCGGAGTTGAAGATGGACGTCGCGAACGCGCGGTCCTTCTTCGGAAAGTACTCCGCCGTCACCTTGATCGCCGCGGGAAAGTTGCCCGCCTCGCCAAGCGCAAGCACGGCGCGGCACGCGAGGAACAGCCACACGGACGTCGTGACCCCCATCATCCCAAGGAAGCCCGCCGCCTTGAGCGCCGAGGTTCCGACTCCGCAGCCCGCATGAAGGCACGCGCCGAGCGACCATATGAAGATCGCCCACAGATACCCCTTCTTCGTGCCGAGCCGGTCGATGAACTTGCCGGCGAAGAGATTGCACAAGGCATAGATGATGGAGAAGACCGCGGTGATCGTGCCGTAGTCGTTGTCGGTCCAGCCGAACACCGGCGCAATGAAGTCCTTGTACGTCAGAGACAGGACCTGCCTGTCAAGATAGTTCACCGTCGTCGCGAAGAACAGCAGCGAGCATATGATCCAGCGGAAATTCGACATCTTCTTCATTATGCAGCAACGCCCTTGCGGGCCTCCTTACTTGGTAGGTAGCCCCCCAACACTCATCTTGCGCCTGCTCCGGCGCAGGCCGTCACGCGACGGCCGAACGCCCGATCCCGAACGCCTTCCTGTTGACGTCGAGAAGCTTGGCCTTCGGCCCGGTGAGCATCTCCTCCATGGCGCGCAGCCATGCCGACTCCTCGAACGGGCACAGCTTCGAGAGCGCGCCCGCGAGGACCATGTTCATCGTCCTGGCGTTCCCCGCGCCGGACGTGGCAAGCTCCATCGCGTCAACGAGCACAAGACGGCCGAACGCCTTCCTGACTCTGCCGTCGAGGTCCGCCACGTCGGGCTGCTGGCCCGAAGAGACCGTGACCGGCACAAGATAGAGGTCGTTGACAAGCGCAGTCCCCGCCTTGGCGAGCACGCCCGAGTTGCGCAGCGCCTCGACCTTGTCGAACGCCACGAGCACGTCGGCCGTCCCCTCCTGGATAATGGGCGAGGCGACGGAGTCGCCGAAGCGCACCTGGCTCGTCACCGAGCCGCCGCGCTGCGCCATGCCGTGTATCTCGGACTTCTTGACGTCGAAGCCCGAGATCGCCGCCGTCTTCGCGAGAAGGTCGGCGGTGAGTATAATGCCCTGCCCGCCCACGCCGACAAGGCTCACGTTCACGGTCTTCATGCCTCGACCCTTTCGACGGTGATCTCTGGGTCGATCTCCTGAAGACCGGCCTCGATGCCCTGCTTAAGGGTCATCATCGCAAACGGACACCCGCCGCAATGCCCGACGAGTTTCACGTAAACCACCTTGCCCTCTATCTTGACAAGTTCAAGATCGCCGCCGTCAGCCTGCAGACCGACGCGCAGCTCGTCCAGTTTCGCCTTGATTTTCTCTTCCATGGTGAAGTGTATTATACCAAAGAATCCGTCCCTTGCCTATCGCCCCGACGCTTCGGGCACCGTCCCCTTGCCCCCTTACATCCCTTTAGCAGCCAGCAGCATCACGGGCCAGTCGAAGACAGCCGACCATCAACCGCCAGTAAACTCCGCCTGGTGCTGAAGAATGACAAGGCTTCAGGCGTGGTCGCGCGTCAGCACGAACCACACCTTCGCTCTCTGAGACTCTGCGTGAGGTAAAGGCGCAGAGCCCCTTCTTTACTCTATCGTCACAGGGCAGCTGCCCAGCTTCTTGATGGACGCAGAGCCATAGCCCTTGGAGCCGATCATGACGCCAGAGACGTTCACCGTCGTCGCCTTGAGCTTGCCGCCCACAACAGCATACGCCTTGAACGAGCCCTTGAAAGAGCCGTCCTTAGCAGAGTAAGTAAGCTTCAATCCCGCCGGATTCTCACCCGCCTTCGAAGCGTCGAGAACGCCGTTCTTCATCGTGAGCTTGCCCGCCTTCGCGTCATTCGCGACAACCCACTTAGTTCCGACCAGCCCGACGGACACGCCGTCCGGCAGATACGGCAGCGCGCTCTGCCCAAGGACCGCCTCAAACGCCGCGGCATCCATGCGGAACTTCGCGCCTGCCGCAAGCTTCCCCGGCCTGCCGATCACCGCATCGTCGCCAAGTCCGGCGACATACGGCGCACGTCCCGCGACCGCAGGCAGCCACACGACAAGCGAAAGATTCGCCTTCGGAGCCGAAACCGGCACGCAGAACCACTCCTCGCCAATCAGAAGCGCCGCGGTCGCAGTGACCTTCTTGCCGCCTTCAAGCGTCGCGGCCATCTTCGCCTTGCCCTTCTTCCCTATCGTCACGCTTGCGACGCCGCCGTTCCAGACGAGATTGTACGAGCCAATCAGCCCGTCGGCAAGCTTGTTCGCCTCGTTCTGCTCGACCTTGTCCTTGGACGAGAAGAAGTTCCGCGCACCGTCGATCACATAGGCTCCATACGTGCCAGAAAGCCCTTCCGCGCCAATCGTGATCTCGCACGCCTCGGCGCCCTTCCCGACGAGCGCGACAGTCGTCGGACCATCGGCCTTGATCTCGGCCTTGCCCTTATCCGCCGCGTTCAGCGTCACCTTCTTCGCACCGACGACCACCGTCGCCTTGACGGACGCCTTCCCGTCCTTCTTCCCCGGCTTCCCGACCTTGACCTGTATCGTGCCCTTCACACCCCCCCTCGCATCTACGAGATACCCGTTGTACTCGCTCGCGGCCACCGTCGGAGCTGAGCCGACGACGGACTCGTAAAGCTCATACACTTCCTCCGGCTCAGGCGCAACAACCTTCTGCCAATGCGCATAGTAAGTCACATTGCCAGAGACAGTCGTAGAGGCATACACCTGACTGCCGCCGCTTGCCGCAGTAAACCAGCCTTCGAACGTGTATCCGTTCCTCGTCGCCGTCGGCAACGACCCAACCGCCGCGCCGCTCTTCACCGTTCTTGTCGATGTCGATACACTGCCGCCATTCGCATTGAACACGACTGTAAATGTCACTTCGGGCGGCGTCGTTCCTCCACCGCCTCCGCCAGAGCCTCCATTTGCTTGCCAATGCGCA
>JAEEZC010000289.1 GCA_016288465.1 Verrucomicrobiota bacterium
CTGTTTCGTGGTTCGCGCCGGTAGGCGCAATGCCCTCAAGAAACGGCCATTTCACTTGCCGAATGCCCCAACATGAGAATCAGCCAATGTTTTCATGGGTACGCTTAACTCAGACATTCGAAAACTGGGGATGTTTCAGTCAGCCAAACAGCAAAGACAATATGGCAGGGTTATTGGGACAATAGGGATTGTGCCGAGTTGCAAATGAAGGATTTGATCGTGCTTCTTTGACTGACAAATTGTGGCGCGGCGAAACGGCGATTGATGACGGGCATTGCCATGGCCTTTACTCCGAATACTTGATGCGCATCTCGTTCCATTTGTCGGGAATCTCCACGCCCCAGCCTGTCGAACCCCTCGGTACGCGCACTGTGCAGTCATCAGCAACCGACTCGAATGCATTGGTTCCAACGTTCGGCGCATTTCCGCCAAACACGATGCTTGTCAGCCCCCTACAGGACTTGAAAGTCTCTTCTCCAATACTTTCAACACAACTCGGAATCACAATGCTCCTCAGACTTTCACAATCTCCGAACACATGCGCGCCGATGTTCGTGACACTGTTCCCAATAGTCACGCTGGTAAGCGCGTCGTTCGCGAACTCGTTGTCAACGCCGTCCGACACGGCAAGGTGACCGCGGCGAAAGCGTCATTGACGACGACATACGGCGTTCAGCCGAGACTTACCGTTCCGCGCCCAAGCTCAACTCGCGGCAGATAGAGATTCTCGACCACGCCTCTCGCGGACTCGAGAACGCCGAAATCGCCAAGCTTCTCGGCATAACGTCAGACGGAGTGAAGAAGCATCTCAAGCTGATATACGCCGCACTTGGCGCCTCCACGCGTGCAGAGGCCTCGGCCCTCGCCCTTCGCCTAGGCCTGATCGGCTGACTTTGAAAGGCACGCCGGACACTGACGCGCTGGGAACGGGTTGACCCAAGACGCCTGTTTGTCGGAGAAATTCCGGCAACGATCCGGCAACAAGTCGTGTCCCGATTTGATTTCATGCACGGCGAATTGATATAATACCGCATGGTATCATGTCTCGCACAAGGATGAGGTGACGACAATGGAAAGAACTATCTTCACTGTTACGCTTGCAACGACGCTTGGAGCCGTTATGACGGGATGCGTCTGTTCGGACCCTTCGTACGGCTACGCTCCGCCTCCGCCGCCCGTAGTCGTGGCAGAACCAGTATATGTTGAGCAACCGCCGCCTCCGCCAGTAGTCGCGCCAGCTTATGTCGAGCCCGCTCCGATGATAATGACGCCGTACATCGAGCCGCCTGTCTACTTTGACGACAGAATGCCGCCTGGCGCATACGGCAGGCCGCATCACGGATCCGGCCACCACCATCATCACGACCACGATTCGCATGGCGGATACCACGGCTCCAGCGGCCATTCCGGCGGGCACAAGCCAAGCCATGCCGGACAGTCGAGACCGACGCCGCGTCCGGCGCAGCAGCCCGGTCCGTCCGCCGGCAAGCCGCATTCCGAGCCTTCCAGACCAGCTGCAGAGCCGCCTAAAGGACACGTGACGACGTCGCTCCAGCGTTCGCCCAACAAGCCGACGCCTTCTGCGCCGAAGCCCGCGCCGACTCCGGCGCCAAGCGTCTCGAAGCCTGCCACGCCGGCGCCAAGCGCCCCGAAGCCTGCAGCGCCAAATCCCAGCTTGTCCAGACCTAGGCCCTCGCCCTCCAGACCGTCGGCATCGAAGCCGTCCGCGCCAAGGCTCTCCTCGCCGAAGCCTGCATCGCCAAAGCCGAGCGCCTCAAGGCCGTCGTCTTCGTCTTCTGGCGGAGGTTCGCATTCGTCAAGGTCGTCGACGAGCATGCAGTCCAGAAGGAGCGGCAAGTCGCACGGCAAGTAAGGTCCGCGCGGCATCGCGGTCAAGGGCACAAAGCAGATGAAAACTACGCTCGTCGCGCTCACGATCGCGGTTGCGGCGTCCGCACTGTGCGGAAGCGCCGCGGAATGGCCGTTCATCATAATCCGGCACACATCGGCGCTGAACGGCGCTCCGGACACGTTCAGGAAGCTGGCGGACTGCCACAGAAGGCACCGCGGCGCCTGCGACGAGTTCTGGTTCGCGTCGGGCGAAAGACTCACGCCGGAGGCGATGGCCGGGCAATGCGAAGCCATTGCGCGGTTCCGTCCGATCTGCGACGAAATCGGCGTGACGCTCTCGTTCCAGCAAGGGCTTACGCTCGGGCACGGCGAGTCGCACGACGGCAAGCCGAAGCCGGGGACGCAGCAGCTTCCCGAGGACGCGTGGCAGATGGACCGCAACGGCAAGAGGATCGACTTTCTCTGTCCCAGGGCGCCGTCGGTGCTGGAGTACGAGCGCGAGTTCGCGAAAGCGGTGCTGTCGAAGGCGAATCCGGGCTCGTTCTGGCTGGACGACGACCTGCGGCTTGGAGTGTACAAGGCGGAGGGATGCTTCTGCGACAGGTGCATGGCGGCGTTCAACGCGAAGACCGGAGGGAAATGGACGAGGGAGGCGCTTGCCGCGAAGCTGTTCTCGAAGGCGGCCCGCGAGCACGTGAGGGCAGAGTGGCTCGACTTCAACGCCGAGTCCCTAGCGGTCTACGCGGGCGAGGTTCGGCGCGCGGCGGACGAGCTGGGCAGTCCGTGCCGGCTTGCGTACCAGTCCGTATGGGCGGACACGGTCTACACGGCAAGCAGCTACAGGCCTCTGCTGGAGGCGCTATCGGGCGCGAAGCGCAGAACGGTCGGAATCAGGCCGGGTGCCGGACACTACACGGAAGCCGAGCCGCGCGGAATGGTGAAGAAGTGTCTCAGCGTCGCGAGGGAGGCGGAGCGCTGCCGCGGCTACGGAGGGCTTGTCGCCAGCGTCTGCTACGAGCAGGAGACGTATCCGCGGCACGTACTGCACAAGTCGCCGGGCGCGATCATGACCGAATGCGCGCTCGCGCTGGCATCGGGATGCGACTCGCTGTCGCTGTACTGGTACGACGCGTCCGCGCCGGAGCCGATAGAGGAATACGAGAGGTTCCTCGGGACGCTAGCTGAGGCGAGGCCCTACTTCGAGCGGCTGGCGGCGTCCACGCGCCGCACGAGGCTGGGCGGCGTCGCAAGGTTCACGGGCTCGGCGGCGCTCGAGTCGCCTGACTTCGACCTGCGCGACGGCAAGGACTTCGACCTTGCGTGCGCGGGCATACCGGTGACGGTGGCGGAGGCGCGTCCGCAGGCATGGTACCTGACGGCTAAGTCGAGGGCCGCAGTGACGGAGGCGGATGCGGGCGTCGTCAGGGTCGGAGCGACGGTTGCCGTGGACGACATCGAGAAGTATCCGCTCGCAAGGCGCAGAACGAAGCTTCTGGACGACCTTGACCGCGCGGCGGACGGCGCCTTCCCCGTGCGCGTCGACGCATGCCGTCCGCTGCGCATTCTGCCGCGGGTAAGGGACGACGGCCTGCTCGACAGCGTCACGATACTCAACCTCTCCATTGGCGGTACCGACGAGCTCAAGGTGCGCGTAAGGAACCCTGCGTCTGACAGGGCGGTGCTACAGAGCGTGAAGGAGGGTCCCTCGCCTGTCGCCCTTGAAAAGGGCTCGGCGGACAACGAACGAGTCGTTGCCCTGCGAGGCCTCGGCCCGTGGCAGATCGCGACGGTGTTCTTCGAATAGCATCCGAAAGACACAAAGCGCACGTTTTTTGGTATAATATCCCCTCAAATTTGAGGAGAAAACAGAAATGCATCCATATCGCACTCATACGTGCAACGAACTGCGCGCAAGCGACGCTGGCAAGACGGTACGGCTCTCGGGCTGGATGTTCCGCCTCCGCGACCATGGCGGAATCCTTTTTGTGGACCTCCGCGACCACTACGGTCTGACGCAGATCGTCGTCCATCCCTCCCGCAGCTTCTTCGGCCTAGTCGAAAAGGCCCATCTCGAAAGCGTCATCACGGTGACGGGCGAGGTGAAGCTGAGGACGCCCGACACGATCAATCCCGACCTTCCGACCGGCGAGATTGAGATTGAGGCGAACGAGCTCGTCATGGAGTCCCCTTCCCAGGTGACGCCGCTCTACATTCCCGACGAGAAGGCCGACGAGAGCGAGGACGTGAGGCTCCAGTACCGCTTTCTCGACCTCCGCCGCGAGAAGCTGCACAACAACAGCGTCCTCAGGTCGCAGGTGATCCGCTTCCTGCGCGAGCAGATGTGGGCCAAGGGCTTCAACGAGTTCCAGACGCCGATCCTTACGGCCTCTTCGCCGGAAGGCGCGCGCGACTACCTCGTGCCGAGCCGCATTCACCGCGGCATGTTCTACGCCCTTCCCCAGGCGCCGCAGATGTTCAAGCAGCTCCTGATGGTCTCGGGCTTCGACAAGTACTTCCAGATCGCGCCGTGCTTCCGCGACGAGGCCGCGC
>JAEEZC010000290.1 GCA_016288465.1 Verrucomicrobiota bacterium
ATACGGCGCGGGGCGGACCTGCTCGGCTGGACGCTGGACGACCTCATCACGCGCACCATCGTCGCCGTCCAGTCGTTCGAGACGTGATTGAAAACAGTGCTGTGGTGTTGAACCGGCGGCGCATCCGCCGTGTTTAACAGGGCATGAACTGGAAATAGACGATAACTCAAAGCGCGGCCTTGACGCCGTCAAGCTGCGCGGCCCAGTCGTCCGGCAACGTCTAATCCTCGTAGGGATTTGACGTGTCGTAAACGGGATTGGACGACAGGCCTCTTGTGCTTCTTGAGTATCGGAACCAGCGTACTTCCATGACGTGGTCGTGGACGATGTAATAGACTGTGTAGTTGCCAACTTGAATCGTGTAATACGGCTGCCGCACGTCAGGCGGACGGTAGCGTGGCGCGGTTACGAGCGGATGGACAAGAGCCTGGTCGATGGCTTCATATACGTCGGAGACCAGTTTATCAGCTGCAACAGGGTTGAGCAGGTGTTGTTCAATGTACGCAGCGGCGCGATCCAGTTCGTCAATGAACGTCGGACGTATGTCAAGCGTGTACTTTTCGCCGAGCATCGCGACGTTCCTTCAGGATTTTCAGCGACTGCGCGCGGGTGTAGTGCCGAGTGTCGCTTTCGCATAGATCGTCTGCCCTGTTTAATTCGCCCAAGACGGGGTCGTTGAGGTGCTTGTAGGCGTCAAAACTCATCGTCACCATGCAACCGTATCCATTACGGGTGAAGATGACTGTATTGCCGCCTTGAACGTAATCGGCTATCTCCGCAAACTTGTTGCGGAGGTCTGAAATCGGCCTGATGTCCGTGTCGACGGTCTGTATCATCGTTAATCCTCCTTAGCCTGTTGACGTGGAATATTTTATCATAATCTTGATAAGGAGACAAGTCGTCGCCCTGCCGACTGCCGCACAGTACTTCGACAAGATCGAAGCCGACGACCTGATGCTCTACGGCTCCAACTGCCTGGTTCTCTTCTACGGCGCGGCCGGCGGCTATTCGTACACGCGAATCGGCAAGCTGTCCTCGACGGACGGACTTGCCAAGGCCGTTGGGAACGGTGCGACGACGGTGACGTTCGAGAAGCCTGCATACAGGTTTTTCAGGCTTGTGGCGAATGTCGATTGAAGATGTCGCCGCATTTTAGGCGCCCCTATGTGTCGGAGAAATGAAGAAAGTTCTGAAGTCTGATGTCCGAAGTCTGAAGTCCTATGCTATAATTGGCGACAGAAGACGAGGCCATGGGGACTTGTCCTCATCGGCTCTGCGACCCTCTTGTGCCAGGCCTACTTGGCCGGAGATATGGTAATGCGGCGGAATTCGACGGGACACCCCTCGCTCTGGAGCTGGATTTTGCCGCGTGACGGGGAAAGCCTAGTAAGGCGGTTCACGCATGCGCCGTTGAGATGGTAGTCGGAGAACTCCTCGCACGTCGTTATGCAGCCGAACTCCTCGCCGCTCACGTGGATTATGCCGTTCGTGACGGTGAACACTCCCTTCGGATCGCAGTTCGCGCCGCGTCCGCGGATGAACGTGTACCAGTTGTCAAGGTCGCGTCCGTTGAACAGCTCCCGAGCGGCTGTCTCGCGCCCGAGACCTGCGCAACCGGAGAAAACGCCTGCCAGGCTGCACAGCCCGGCCACCATCAAGATGCTTTGTTTCATGGCGGGAAGCAGCACTTAGCGCCGTTTTGGCGTTCAGCCGCGGCCGTCGGCGCACAAAGTGGTAAAAAGTGGTAAAAACGTATCTTGAATTTCGAGGGGGAAGATAGTAAAATGCAGGCAAACAAAGTTCTAGGGGTATAGTATGACAGGGTGTTTCTCAGAGTTGATCGCCGATGTCGTGCATCGCCGAATCGCCAATGCGCCGCGAGAAGGAATTCTCGTCGGCACATACTGCGGCGGCGGACTTTTCCCCGTCCTGGCTAAGATGGCGGGGCGCTTCTGCATATTGCAGCGGACAGCGCAACGAACCCCCGACTCTACTTTTGAGGAAAATCTGCTTGCAGCTCGTTCTTTAGCAATTCCCCTCGCTGATGGCGTGGGGCAAACGAAAGGAGTAACGATGAAGACGAGGAAGTTCGCAATGGCCTCTCTTGCTGCTGCGGCGCTCATGGCGCCGCGCCTCCAGGCGGCCACGTACTGGGTCGGCAGCGTGCAGGACCCGGATTGGCTGAAGGCGGAGAACTGGCGCCACAACATCTCCGACAGCGAGTGGGAAAATAAAGTCCCCGTCACCGACAACATGTACTTTACTAACGACGGGTTAGACCTTGCGACCATCTCTCAGAACTTCACGGGCAAAGGGTCGCTCCACGTCCATTCGGGGCTGGACAACAAGCCGCTCGTCATACAGAACAACGGCAAGACATGGCGGATCTTCGGAAAAATCCGCATCGACGACGAGCGGTCGTGGCGCAGGGGCGTCGTGGTGTTCCGCGGCGGATCGTTTCTTGCCTCGTCGATGGTTGTCGGAAGCGTCATCACCAACTCCTGCCTCGCCACGCTGGAGAACACCTCGATGACGCTCTCCGGCGAGACGACGCTGAACCAGGGGCGACTTACCCTTGGCTCCGGCGCGACGCTCGAGACGACGTACGTCACGTACGGCACCGGCACGAATGACGCATTCCTAGTGTTCGACGGCGGCACGCTGCGCAGGGCCGCCGGTTCTGAGCCTGAGTTGGTGCGTCGTTCCGACGGCATTGCTGTCTTAGTCGGCGCGAACGGCGGCACAATCGACACGGCGGGTCGTTCAGTAAGCATCTCGACAGACATTGCGGACGCGACGCCAGACGAGCCCGGCGCCATGAACTTCAAGGGTGGCGGGACGGTCTGTCTGGATGGCACTGTCGGATGGACAGGCGGCACTACAGTCGAAGTTGGAACCTGTCTGCTGATCAGTAACGCTTCAAAGGCCGCTCTCCTTGATCATGGGTTAAAAGTTTTCGTGCCGGACGCATGGCTAGAGAGCGCAAGCGATGCCGAAATCGTCCGATTCGTCGGAACGGCGGGACGATTCACCCATGCCGATCTCGCGAAGGTGCGTCTCTTCTCTGGTGCCTTGGCGCCGGTCAGACTCTCCGCCGATCACAGGGCAATCATCATGAAAGGGGACGCGGCATCCTTGAACAATGCCGGATTGTCACCAGGTGCCGGTGCTGTCGTCGAGATTCCAGATGCGAACACCCCGGGCGTCGTCGAACACGTGGCGACGGTGAATTCCAATACGTCGCTTTCTGCGCTGTTTCCGACTTCTCTTGAATACGGCGACATGCTTGTTGTCAACGTTGGCAGTGACGCGACGCTGAGCATCGACAAGACTGCCGACGTGTGCGCCGTGAAATTCAATGTAACATCCGGCAAGACCCTGACGCTTACTGGCGGAGAGCTTGGCGCCGCGTATGTCTGGGTGAACGGCGGAAAGGTTGTCGTCCAGAACGGCTATACGGCGTCAGGCATGAAGGTCGCGGAGCTAGGACGGCTACTCGGCAATGGCACGGTTGCCGCCGCGCCTGGCGTCTCGCGCTGCAGGTTCAAGGATTGTTCAGACTTTACGGGAACCCTTGACGCTGGTGACGGAGATTCCTTGTGGCGCGTCACGATCAAGGGCGGCGCGGAGATCAACCCGAGCGACGGTGGAACCGTATGCATCCTCGCCGATGCGACGGCTACCGCCGATCCGTCCGGGCTGACGGTCAGGGGTGCGCTCAAGGTCAAGGACGGGGCGACGTTCCGCAAGGACGAGTCCGGCGCGACATCCAGAGGAAAGTTCCAGATTGAGCTTGGTGCCAGGCTGGAGTTCCGCTTTACCAGTGCGAACAACGCGCCGCAGCTGCTGCGGCAGCCGTCCAACGCTTCCATGATTGTCCAGTGACTGCAAGGAGGAGAACAAAGCGATGAAAACGACGAACATCTCAAGGAAAGACTTCCTCTCCGGGGCACTGGCCTCAATTGGCCTTGGTGCGTTCTCGGGACGCCCCATATTCGCCGTCGAGACGGGGTCAATGGACTACGGCGAACTGAAACTTACATTCGGAGTCGTCTCGGACACGCATTTGCGCCAGAATTGGTTAGGCGAACCTTTTGCGCAATGTAAATTCTACAGCCATTACGACAACCACGGTTTCACGGATGAGAGTCTCAGGAACGCACTCGCGTACTTCAAGAGCCAAAACGTCGATGCCGTGATGCACTGTGGCGACATGGCCGACAGGGGGCTCATCCAAGAAATGGAGTTGCACAGGGAGGCATGGGACGCCGTGTTCAATGATGGCCCAGCGCCAGTAAGACTCTTCGTGTTGGGCAACCATGACGTACAGGGGCACAAAGGCGGGTCGCATGGATATCCTCCATTGCCATATGCGGAGGCACTTTACAGGGGTCAGGGGGACGAATGGAAGAAGCACATACTGCATGGGAACCTTGCGAGCGCATGGCAAGGGATATGGGGAGAGAATTACTCCGACGTGTGGCACAAGACGGTAAAGGGCTACCATTTCTTCGGAATGCATCACAAGTATGATGACGATTTGAGCGGCAGCGTGAATGAACTGGCGAACCAGATTCGGCATGAAGTCGAGGTGTCCCATTCATTGGACGCAAGCAAGCCGTTCTTTGTAGTGACGCACATACGACAAGATTACCGGTATAACAACACCGATCTGAACAGCAGTATCGCCGATGCGCTTGGAGGCGAAAAAGTCGAAGGGTATGGCAATGGAATCCTTTTCTTCGGGCACTCGCATGGCTCGGTCGCCTCATGGGAAAACGTCACTAACGGTTTTGAAGGGCATGCGAATGCCGTGATACCGAACATACAATGCTGTTCATTGACGCAAAAAGATCGGGATCCCGTTAGCCCGCGTATCCACGGTTTCCTCGTAAAAGTCTATGCTCGTGCGCTGGTCATACGCTGCATCGATTTCGCGTATGGCAACAACAGCGCAAGAAGGGGTGGACCGCTATTCTACGAGGATGGTGGAATGCCGCCGTACTATGACCATCATTGTGCAAGTCTAGGTCCAGATTGGGTGATGCCGCTGCCTCAGCAGGATCCAGGGAACGGGGAGTGGCATTGGCCTGTTCCTGGAGTGCATCCGTTCTCGCGCGCAGCACTCGAAGAAGCGATAAAACGGCCGGAATTCCACGACAACGCGAGACTGGTCGTTGAATATGAAGGCGACAATGTCATTGTTGCAATCCCCAATGCTGACGGCAACCTTTTCCCCGACGGGAACGGGGGGTACACAGGGTCTCGTGTGTATCACTACGAGATCGAGATAGCGGGTGCAGGGGGAATAGTCAGAAAGACTGCTTTCGCGGATGGTTTCGAAGTGGGCGTCGGGCAGGAGCCGAACGGCGGCGTGACTACCGTTGCCATACACAAGTCTGAGTTGCCCAATGGAGAGAATCTGACATTCCGCGTCTATCCGTGCTCTTCTTTGGGCACGAGGGGCAAACCGCTCTGTGTTACGCAAAAGGTCATCCGCGTGTCCTTGGATAAGTCTGTCCCTAACGTTGGCCATGACGCGCGGTTTGCCCTCACGAACGGCGCGAAGCTCGCGGATGACGCAAAGATCGTCGCGGAATGTCCGCCATGGGTGAAGCGCGTGTGTGTGGAAGACGGGGAAATCGTCGCCTACACCAGGCCGATTGGTGCGACAGTCAACGTGAAGTGAATCTTGAAATGGAGGTGATGTGATGCTGACATTGTTCAAGAAACCGCTGGCCGTCTGCGTTGCGGCGGCTGCATGCACGGTGGGCAGCTCCAGCTACGGTTGGGAGCTGAAGGAATCGAAGGACCAGCATGACTATGGCACGTGGTCGCCGCTGGTGTCATACGACAGTGACGGCTGGGCGTCTATAGCTAACGCCACTTACACGGGAAACAGTCCATCCGACGGCAGCCTTGTCACGCTGAAGACCGTCATGCGCTTCTGCGGCGAAGGCTCTGCCGCCGCCGATGGGCATGCCGTAGTGAGAATGGCTGAGGTCGAGAACCGGCCAATGCTCCAGGTGCGTTCTGGCGGAGAATGGATCCTGGCAGGGGCAGAGGGACTCGTTCCGCAGTATGACACGGAGTACACGGTCGAGTTCGCGATAGACTACGCGTCCGGCCGCTACAGCGTTAAGGTTGGCGGCAAGTCTCTCACGACATACGAGAGCGGAGCGTCGTCCTTCGTCCTGAACGGCACGCCAGCGATGCTCCAGTCCGTGCTATACGGCGGCACGGCGGCGTTCAAGTCTCTCGAGGGCAGCCAATCGGCCGACAACAGAACGGCTTGGTTGGGCGGCAGCAGCGACAACTGGAGCGACGCCGGCAACTGGGTAGGCGACAACCGGAACGAGCCGTACTTTCTGGAGAACGCGATGCGCGGCAACCGGACGGTTATGTTCGATTCGGCTCAGACAATTGCGGGCGTCGTGCATGTTGCCGGCGGCACGGCTTCATGTCCGCTTGTGTTCAAGGCGGCGAACGCGGATTGCGGCCTTTCCAACGGCGGCAAAGTGTTCAGGGTCGGAGAGAACGGGGACGCCGTGGTCCGCTTTGAGAACGGCAAGTGGAACTTCGGGACGATGTACGTCGCCATGAGCGACGGCTTGACCGCGGCGGTGACCAACTTGAACGCCGACCTCTCTCTCTCGACGCTGACCATCGCGTCAGGGAAGAACTCGACTGGAACGTTTACGCAGGAGGACGGAACGTTGACTGCGGCGAGCACCTTGTTCGTTGGCAATGCCGAGGGTGCGAACGCATCATTCTACAACAGGGGAGGCGTTCTTACGGCAGGGGGATACGGAATTTGCATCAGTGGGAACAACAACTGTTCGGGACGCTCTTATTTCGAGCTGAGCGGCGGTGCCGTGACCAACAAAGGCGGGCAGAGCAACCTCGCCATCGGTGACCGTGGAACGCTGGGATCGTACGCCGAGTTCAAGATGACCGGGGGCGAATACTATGCCGCGAACGGGAACATAATTGTGGGCGGGAGGACGAGAGGCGTAGTCACAATGGACGGCGGTCGTCTTGCCGCGGCGAACGGAATCAAATTCTGCACCGACACCACGTATACCGACGACAAGGGACCGTCCACGTTCGCCCTCAACGGCGGCGTGGTGGAAGTGAAATACGTTCAGCATGGCTCGAGCACTGCCGTTGGCGAATTCACGTTCAACGGCGGAACTCTGAAGGCTGCGGCGAAGGGGACTCTGACGCAGAATCATGAGCTTCTGAATGTCATTGTCGATGAATTCGGCGGCACGATAGACAACGGCGGGTTCAACGTAACCTTGGCGAAGTCGATGGAGGGGACGGGCTCGCTTGAGCTGACCGGCAGCGGAGTCACGACGTTCACGACGAACCAGCTCTACACTGGCGCGACGAAGATCGCCGAAGGAACTGGGATCAAGTCCGGAACGGGCAACACGGAGTTCGCCGGAACGCTCGTGTTCACGAACGGTTCGCGCATTGTCGTTGCCAAGAACGGCAGCGTCTGCAACTGCCTCTCGGCTGCCGACGTCGCGCTTCCTTCTGACGGGACGGTGACGGTCTCCTTCGAGGGGGCGCTTCCGGCGACTGCTTGCCCGATCCTCACGAAGACGGACGGAACCTTCAGGGCCGCAGATCTCGTGAAATTCACCAATTCTAATGAGAAAGTGACGTTCCATCTGGCGCTCTCCTTGGACAGAAAGTCGATTTGCATCGTTCCAGGCGGTGTGTCGTTCGTCTGGACTGGTGCATACGACAACAATCTGCTTGATGAACGAAACTGGAGCGGTGAAGGAGTGCCCGGTGCTTCAGGCGCGAGTACGGAGGTGAATGCGGTGATCGGAGTCCCGGAAGCGACGACCCTCGTCTGCAATGGCGAGTTCTCTCCGTCGTCCATTGTGTTCCTCCCGGACTCCGCGCAGGTCACGATCAACGGCTCAGGCAGGGTGACGAACGTCTGCGAAATCGCGAACCTTGCCTCCGGCGTCCATCACGTCTTCAATGTGCCCGTCACATTTGCCGACGGCGTTGAGGCGGACGTCACGCTTGACCCCGGCCGGTACATAAAGTTCTCTGGCGGCTTGACCGCATGGGACGTCAAGAAGGGGTGTGGCACCGACTACTACGGCAAGTTCAATTTCATCAAGCAGGACATCGACTGGTCGAAAAAGGACGCCGTGCACGTCCTCCAAGGCAGTGTTACGATGAATGGCGGACTTAACGCCAGTAACTTCGGCATCTACACGGGCAAGAGCGTCTACGTGAACGGCGATATGCCGGTCTCGGGCGAGGAGAACACGACGAAGCAGCTCGTCTGGCGCGTCTATGGAAGGCTCGCCGTCTCAAACCTGATCACGCTGTCTGGTGGGACCAACCTGAAGCCTGCCGCATCGTATGGCAGCGGCGCTTATGCCGCGAAGGGACTCTACAACGGCTCCACGGGAAAATTCTACCTCAACACTACGCACGAAGGTTTTTCCGCCCACTGGGAGATCGGCGAGTCCGGGCTCGCGGCATCCGGGAACAGCGGTGGCTTCCATGTCTACGCCAACAGCCCTGCGACGCTTAATTCGCTGGCGAACTACACGATATCCGCCCCGATAGACTCGGACGCAAACGCACGGCTGAAGATTGGGACGGGGGACGTGCAGGATCGCACGATAACCGTAGAAGGTGAGCTGAAGGGCGGGATGACTGTCGAGCTTTCCGGCGCGGGCACTGTCGCGCTAAACAGCGTCTCGACGTTCACTGGCGGACTTGTCGCCACGAACGGCGTCACGCTGGCACTTGGGCCCAACGCGAAGCCCGGCAATGGGCCTGTGACGATGAAGGACGGCACGACGCTCTCCGCCTGCGGGAACGAGATCGGAGGGCTCTCGTTTGCGGCCGGTTCGACGCTTGACGTCGTGAATCCGACGGCAGCGACGCCGGCGGTCAGGGTAACCGGGGCGCTGACGCTTCCCAATGCCGATGCGAGCGTTGCGCTGCGCAACGACGGCGAGGCTTTCGGCGCTGGCACATACGCGATTCTGGAAAAGTCTGGCGTGGATGCAGCGACAGGAGCGAAGTTTGCGCCCGTGGTCGAGGCCGGCATGGAGTACAGGTTCATGGTAGATAACGGCGTATTGAAGCTCGTCGTCTACTCGCCTGCCGACAGCTATCGCTGGACTGGCTGGGGCGGCGACAGCAACTTGTCCAATCCAATGAACTGGATGTGCGGGTGTGTGCCGGGGAATGACGCCAGACTGGTGTTCGACAGCGAAATGACCGTGAACGCCGACCTTATTGGTGGCGTGACGCTCTCCGGACTTGACCTGAGGGCCGTTGTGACGTTCAACGGATCGCTGAGGACAACTGCGGACGTCGATACCTCCAAGATCGTTGTCGGCGAGAACTCGACGATCACGCTCGTCGGCGACCTTGTGTTCAACGGCGACGGCCAGGCGTTTGTCGCGAACAAGATCAACGACGGCGGCAGGCTTGTCGTTACGGGCAGGATCGAAGCCCGCGGCACGCGAGAGGTGTATCCGACGGTCAACGGCGGAAACGGCTACATCGTCGCCAAGGGCCTTGTCAATCAGTCTGGCATGAACGACATCGCTCCGTTCAAGCTCGTAAGGAACGCTGCCGGTACGGTGCGCTGGGCCATCGGGCAAGACGGAATGGACGGCAGAAACGACAAGACGTTCTGGCTCCTGAACAACCAGAATCATCCTGTCGCTGAGATCATGCCGATTGCGAGCGACTTCGTCGTCGGGTCGGTAATAGCCAACCGCCAGAAGGCGACGCTGAAATTCAACACGACGGGACTTGACGACAACCTCGGTCACACGATAACGGTGACGAACGGAATCTACAGGGAAGGCCCAGTCCATGTCAACGGAACCGGCAAGGTTCTGTGCAAATACGTGCAGACGAACTCAACCAATCCGTTCAACGTCAACGGCACGGCCACGCTTGAACTTGCCGACGGCGCTGACATCGGCAGGGGAGGCGTCACGGTCAACGCAGGGGCCAAGCTGGAAGTCTCCGGCGGCGGTGCGACGGTTGGCGCGCTGACGTTCAAGGCGGGATCGACGCTGAAGGCCGCTGCGCTTCAGACGGGCGTCGCCGCGCTGTTGGCTACGAGCGTCGCGCTTCCTTCGGACGGCACGGTGTGCCTCGACGTCGCGGAGTTCTCGCAGGGCGTCTCGACGGGAAGCTACAAGCTCATGGAATGCTCGGGTGGCATTGACCAGAACGCCGTAGGCAAGTTCGAGCTCTCGGGGTGCACTCTCCCTGAAGGTCTCGTTTGCTGGCTCAGCGTAATAGACGGCACGCTCTACCTCATGGTCAACGACCCTTCCAATCAGGTATACGTCGGTTCCGAGAGCAGCAATCTGAGCGATCCGGCCGGATGGGCCTGCGGATGCGTCCCCGTCAGCGGCGTAGCCGTCATGTCGAACGAAGTCCCCGTGAGCCTTTCCGTCGGCAATGTGTTCCGCCCCGATACGATCACGTTCGCCGAGAATTCCGGCGTCGTGACTATCATCAATGGCACACTGCATCTTGCGTCGCTAACGAACGCCAGCAAGCTTGCAATCGGCCCGGCGGCGGCGCTGGAGATCGAAGGTGACTTTGTCGCGGAAGTGAATGTTGCCAGCACCAAGAGCTCATTCCTCCATTCCAACGAGGGCAGTGTGACTGTTGGTGGCAAAGCCATAGGCTATGCCAATGTTGGTCGTGCGTCGTTGTTCCAATACAAGGTCGTGAGCAATGACACCAAACCGATACGGGCTAAGGGCCTTGGCTACTACGGCGACTGGGGCGGGCAGCTCTATATGCTCCTCTGCTCTGACAGCAACAAGGCCGGGATGTGGATTGTTGGCGAGGACGGCATGTCGTATCTCAATGGGCGCAACGCGAGCTATTCGAGGTTCTACGCCCAAGGCAATGGCGGAGACGTAACGATCTACTCGTCAGCCAACTGGACGCTTGCCACGCTGGCGAATGGAGGAACGCACGGAAAGGTCAACCAGGTAAATGGTGACATCTGGCTCAACAACAAAGCGTCGCTCACGCTCCACACGTCTGACTACGACAATCCGGCATCGACAGGCCACACCATCACGCTCAACGGCCGCATCATCACCTCCGATAATGCGGGAACAGCCACCATCGCCGGAAACGGCAAGGTAATCGTCGATACGAATTTCTCCGCCGGAGTCAATCCTGAGGAACTGCGGCACACGTGCATTGCCACAGCCCTTGCCGTTACCGACACCGCGACGCTGCAGATCAACAACGGAAAGAAGATAACAGGCAACGGCACGGTGTCCTTCGCCTCCGGCACGACGCTGGCCATTCCCGGCAACGCCGAAATCAGCACCGCGCTTTCGATGGCGCGTGGCTCGAACATCAGGCTTGGCGCGGTCAACGGGAATTCGGCACCTCTCATGGTCGGCGGAGAGTTCAAGGTCCCTGGCGCAAGCGATGCGAAGGTGTCGGTGAGGATCGGCAACGATACTGTCGAGCCAGGAACGTACACCGTGCTTTCTGCGCCGATCATATCTGCGAGCACTGGCGACTTCGAGCTCGCGAACGCCGCTGCCGGCTGCACTGCTACGTTCTCGACAAGCGGCAACGCGCTTGTCGTCACAGTGGCGGCGGAGACGCCCAGGGGAATGGCGCTTGCCAGCCCGAAGGGCGCGATGCAGGCCAAGGGCCTTGCACGCGCGGGACTGCTCGACCTCGATCCCGCTCGGACGGACGCCGTCGGCGAGGTGGCCATCAAGGCTATACGCGTTGACGGGAACAAGGTCGAGGTGGAGGTCGCCCTTGTGCGCAAGGGAGTGGAGAAGGAGGAAGGCGGCTACACGCCGATAAACGGCGTGGTGAAGCTGTACGCGGTAGACCTTTCCTCCGGCAGTCAGACACTGGTCGATCAAGCGGTCTGTGGAGACCCGACGTTCGCGAAGGGCGACACGGCAACGTTCACCTTCGAGACGTCAGTGCCGGCAGGGTTCTACAGGGCCGTGATCGAGGAAGAGTAGGAGCGCATCCTTCTTAAGGGTGGCACGATGCGCGGGCGAATCCGCCCGCGCATCGTCCTGATTCAGGACTAGGGGAAAATGGGTGTTGGATGCCTGGGCAGGCCCTCCTCGCCCACGACAACCGCATGAAGTGGTAAAAAGCGGTAAACGGCATATTGATTTTTGGCCGAGAAGATAGTAAAATCATGGTGTAAAAATTGACAGGGATATAGTATGACTGGGTACTGTTCTGAGCCAATTGCTGTTGCCGTGCATCGCAGAATCGCCAATGCGCTGCGGGAAGAGATTCTCGTCGGCGTATACGAGGACGGTGCGAGCTTTCCGAGCCTGACCAAGATAATGGAACGCTTCTGCATATCGCGCCCGAGCGCGATAAAAAGCGTAGCCGTGCTGAAGAAGCTGGGGCTGGTAAGGACGCTTAAGGGCTCCGGTACGCGCGTCTACCGTCCGAGGCGCGCGATAGGCGTCGCGATTCCAGGCACGGCGGATTCGGAATTCTTCGCCGCCCTCCTTGAAGGGCTCGTCATCAACTGCCAGAAAAGCCGCATCGACCTCATCGCCGGCAACATCTTCCCAAAGGACCACAGCCTTCGCGCCCGCGAGGCCGAGCGCCTTGCGCGGCATTTCGTCTCGAAACGCGTCAATGGCGTAATCATGCAGCCGATCACCTACAACGCCGAGGCGGAGAAGATAAACCGAGTCCTGGAGAGAATCCTCGACGATGCCGGCATTCCGGTGGTTCTCGTTGACTACGACATCGTTCCCCCTCCGGAAAGGAGCCGGCACGACCTCGTGGCGATAGATAACTTCAACGCCGGGCGCCGCATCGCCTCGCATCTAATCTCGGTCGGCGCGAAGCGCATTGCCTGCCTGCTGTGCCGCCTGAGCGCCGAGAGCGTCTGGACGCGCTACGCAGGCGTCGACGACTCCCTCATGCGCGCAAGAGGCGTACTCGCCGACCGCATCGAGGCTACGGCGGACGACGAAAAGGCCGTTGCCGCGGGCTTGAAGAAGTTCCGTCCCGACGCAATCGTCTGCTCCAACGACATTGCGGCGGACAACCTCCTGAAGACGTTGAAGAAGCTGAAGGTGCGAGTTCCCGAGGATGTGATGGTCACGGGCTTTGACGACGTGAAGCTCGCGTGCTCGACCAGTCCCGCCCTCACCACCATCCGCCAGCCGTGCTTCGACATTTCGACGACGGCGTTCCAGGTCCTTCTCGAACGCATCGGGAACCCCAGTCTGCCGCCGCGCGAGATTCTCCTGGACGCGCCGCTCGTCGTCCGCAGTTCAACCAGAAAGAGAGGCATTCGTAATGGACGCTAACAGGCGAGAGGTGCTGAAAGGCGGGCTCCCCGCAGGGAAGAAGCTCACCGTCGCCGTCCGCCCGTGCAGCTCGCTTGGCACGAAGGGAAAGACCATTGCCGCGAAGTATGTCCTGCGCGGCTGAGCCATCTGTCCTTGCAGGGCATCTGGAAAACCAGTGTACTAGAAGACCATGGAAGCTACCAAAGGCACAATGATCGGCGGGTACCGTGTCGTGCGGCAGCTTGGCAAGGGCGGCATGTCGTCCGTCTTCGAGGTGGTGCATCCAGCATCTGGCGCGCACCTCGCAATGAAGGTCTTCGACGCCACGGGCGAGCGGGCTGAGTTCCTGCGCTCCCGCTTCATCGCGGAGGGGCGCGTGCTTTCGCGCCTCGGGCACCCAAGCCTGGTCAAGGTCCACGAATGCGGCTTCGACGAGGCGACCGGCGCGCCGTACATGACGATGGACCTGGTGCTCTTCTCCGACGGCGAACCGCGCACCCTCTCGGCTCTCCACTCCCTTCGCGAGATCGACGAGGAAAGCCTCTTCCGCTGGTACGCCGACATCGCGTCCGCGCTCACTTACATCCATTCGCAGGAGATTGTACACCGCGACGTGAAGCCGTCCAACGTGCTTGTCGCAGCCGACGGGCGCGCGGTGCTGGCGGACTTCGGCGTGTCGCGCTTCTGCGACGAGGGGCTCAAGCGCGAGCTCGCCGTGGAGCCGACGATGGTGACGGACGCCTCGTCCGCGAAGATTGTCCTGGGCACGACGAACTACCTTGCGCCGGAGGTGAAGCGCGGCGAGCCGGCGACCGCCAAGTCCGACATGTACTCCCTCGGCGTCACGCTCTTCCGCATGCTTACGGGAATCTGGTACGAGCCGGGGACCGGCGCGATGAACCTGCTGGAGCCGTTCGACCCGGCGTGGGCCGAGATACTGGGCGCGCTGCTGGCGGAGGACCCTGCCATGCGCTCCATGCCGCTGCGCCGCCGTTGCCGCCGCCTGCGGCG
>JAEEZC010000291.1 GCA_016288465.1 Verrucomicrobiota bacterium
GACTCGTGCTCCTTTCCTTTCCGGCCGGCGACCGGGCCTCCGCTTCGCAGCGGAGAACCTGCCCGTCCGCAGGACCACAGATATTTTACCGCAAATCGGCGAAAGAAAAGTGAATCGAAAGTGAATCTGAAAACTGAGTCGTAAGAGGCAAGGGGTCTTGTCGAGCTTCGGGGTCCCCGACGAGTTGTCCCCGAAGAGTTACGGCGACGGGTGCGAGATGGACAGAAGCTCGTTGACGCACCAGAGAAATGGCGCCTGCCCATGAGGGTCTCCGTTGACCCGGGGCCGGTTCAGATAGTATTGGCGATCGTTCTGGGCGCCGGTGCCGGTGCAGACGTCCGGAACGTTCCCGAATTCGTCGAGACGTGCGACAACTGCCAGATACGCCTTGCGCGCGGCCGGCGCGAACACGTCCGCCTCCAGCCAGCCGTGGCGGCAGCCCGAAACGAAGGCGTAGGCGAACATCAGTGAACCTGATGTCTCGTCCCAGCTCTGCGGGTCGTCTACCAGCTGCCCCCACAGGCCGTTCTCCCGCTGGAACGCCAGCAGCGTCTCCATCATGCGCCGGAAGTCCCGGAGGATGCGGTCGTAGAGCGCGTCGCCCGGCTTCAGGTACTGGAGGATCATCGGCATGCCTGCGGCCATCCATCCGTTTCCGCGTCCCCAACGGAACGGCATGCCGGCAGCATGGTCGAAAAGTCCGTTGTCAAGCTGCAGCTTGTCGAGGTAGAGCGCCATCTCCCGCGCGGCACGCCGGATGTACTTTTCGTCCAGGGTCAGCCGATAGGCCTGCGTCTGGAGAAGGTTGATCATGTACATGTCGTCTATCCAAAGGCGGGTCTGTCCGGAATAGCCGTCCCTGAGGTAGTCGAACTGCCTTTCGGGCGCGACATAGTGGCTCTTCAGCCATTCCGGCATGACGGACATGTCGTCCGGACGCGGCGGCTCCCACTGGTCGTCGGCGTAGCGCAGGCCCATCTGCCGCGCCCGCGGATCGCCCGTCTGGATCGCGATCTCGAGCGGAACGGCGCCAAACACGTTGAAGTCGACGTGGCGCGGCTTCGTGACCTTCCCGGCCTTCGTGCCGCCGGGATAGAACGGCTCGAACTTGTCCGTCAGACGCTTGCGAAGTCCCTCGTCGCCGACGAGGCGCGCGTATTCGAGCGCATTCACCCAGAGGCTGGAGACTGGATAGGCCACGTACTCGCCGCCGCCATACCCATTCCCGTTGCTGCCCCTGGCGGCATACCGCTCGGGCTCAGTCGACAGGAACTGGTTCACGATGCGCGCACCGACGGACTGCGGATCGGACCCTTCGGGCCACTCGGCGAACACGTCCGGGATCCCGGCGGCCACCGCCGAGAGAGCCATTGCGAAATAAGACATGAACACAGCTTTCATCCTGGGGTCCTCCTCATAAGTTCTCATAGGTTATTCGACTTGTACAGGCGAAGGAAGTCGCCGCGATTGCTCTCCATGGTCTCAGCCCGCTTGCGCAGCGACGCGGAAAGGTCAGGCTCGAAAGCCATCGCCGTGGTCCAATCCTTCTTCGGCGGATCTTCGAATCTTCTCCACCATGCTATCGCGGCTCGAACGCAAGCGGCGTATCCGAAGCCGCAAACCCAAGCACCGTCGCGGGCGAGCCCCTGAGCGGCAGTATCCGCAGGACGTGCAGCCCGGGATTGAGGCGGAACGGCTCGAACCCACCGCTCGACGTGTACTCGTCCGCGTCAGGACGCAGCATGTTCCACGCGGCGTGGGTTGGCCACATCGTCAGCAGCGTCGGCTTGAACTCCGAGCCGTCCACCGATATCCTTACACGCGAGCGCCCCCAAGCCGTCTTGCCGCGGATGAAAAGCCAGTAGTCTCCCTCCTCGGGGATGTCGAACTCAACCTCCACCGGAGTCGACGCGGCCTTCCCGGCGTTAATCTCGCCCGAACCCGACGGCGCGGCGTAGACGGTGCGCGCAGACTCGACCGGACGGGCCGGCTGCTCAAAGTCCGTCTTCTCCGCATAGACGGAGACGCAGCGGGAGAGTCCCTCGGGCGTGCGCACGAGGAACGCGCCTCGCCACTGGCGGCGGTCCGCCATCCTGTCCGGGTGGAATGTCACAGTGAAGACGTTCTCTCCAACCTTCAGCTCGCCTTCCGAGGGCGAGACGGTAAACCAGTCCGAGTCGAGGTTCTTGCGGACCCGGAACGGCTGAGGCACCAGCGACTGCGCAATGATCGTCGTCTCGGCGGCGGACGCGGCCGCGCCCGAGACCTTGACGCCCTTGATGATCCCTCTGTCCAGCATGAACGGCAGTTTCCGCGCCGGAAGCCGCCTGGACACCTTGTCCGGCACGTTGTTCGACACGAAGACGTTGTCCTCGCGCCAGTCCCAGCGGGAGGTCGCGCCAAGCGTCGGCTCGTAGTCGGACTCCCCGAACCAGTTGCCGCGGACGTACGCATAGGGCGCGTACCAGCACATGTCGAAATCGTAAGTCTTCACGCACAGGTTCGCCTGTCCGAACTCGTCGCAGCAAGGCGCGAAGAGGTTCTCGTAGAGGTAGACCGGCGAGGCCATGCACCCCTGGATAGAGACGTCGCAGAAGGCCGACTCGAACCGGTTGCGGAAGCAGCGGACGTTCTGCTGCCCTCCGTCCAGCTCGACGCAGTCGTCGTTGGCGTAGATGCAGAAGTTTCCATAGACGTCGCTGTCGCGGTTGAGCCCGCCGTCGGCCGAGAAGTTCTCGCATCCCTCTATCGCGTCGTTCCAGCGGTGCAGGTCGGAGCCGACGATATCGTTCCAGCGAAGGACGATCGAACCGCCCGACTGGTAGACGAAGATTCCCTGCATGCCCGCCGGGTGCGAATAGTACCAGGAATTGGACCTGCCGCGCGGGTCGTGGATGTAGCACCTCTCGACGGTAATCTCCTCCGTGCCGGGGTAGATCATCACGCCCGCGTGCCAGTCGATGAAGCGGCCCGGCGAAGGGTCTGCGTTTCCGTTCGGGTCGTCGAAGAAGCATCCGCGGCCATTGTCCGTGAAGACCTGCCGCCCCGCGTGGCCGAATCCGAATATCTCGCAGTTCCTGACGCGCACTCCCTTCGAATTCTCGATGAAGACGGCAGAATCCCGGTTGCCGCCCCCGCCCTGCACGGTCAACCCCTCCAGAACAACGTTGGACGCATTGCGCACCACGACGATGGAGCAGTTCGAAATCGAGTCCGACCCAAGAACCTCGCCCGGCTTCGTCGTGTAGCGTATCCATCCGTCTGGAGTGCCGCGGTCGGAAATGACGATCGGGTACGCCGCAGTCTTCGGGTCGATGACCACCGTCTTCGCTATCGGGACGTCGGAACGCCACGTCCGAAACGTCCCTGAGGCGAGCGTCCTGCCTCCGGCTGCGATTCTGGCCTCGTAAGCGGTGTCCTCGAGTATGTCCAGTATCGACCCGCGGTAGTTTTCGGCGTCGTCGAAGTACACCGGGTTCTCCGCCGTGCGCCAGGAGTCCGCCCCGACGGCGCGGTACTCGAGGCGCAACCCCTCGACCTCGCCCTTCACGCCCCAGTACACCGAGCAGGAGACGTAAGTCGGCACAAGTCGGAGCTCTCCGGCCTTCACCGGCTTTATCTGGGCAAGGCGTTCGGACATCGACGGCATCTTCTGACCCGGTTTCAGCACAAATCCGGGCGGAGGCTCCTCCCAGCCTGCGCAGGCGGTTCCGGCAACAAGAATAATCGCTAGAGTCAAGACGCTGTATTTCATGGCCTACTCCTGATATGGGTTGCAGTTGTATCCGAAAAGAAACGCGCGAGCGGCTAGGACGAAGTCTCGGTCTGGATCCGGCACTACCATCACGGCGCCAAGCTCCACCTTCTCGCCGTCAACGTTCTTCCACGGCAGGCGGAAGTCAAGGTGGTCCGTCGCCGGCAGCTCGACCGCCGCGAAGTCGGCGCCGCAGTTCGCGTTGACCTCCTTGCCGTGCTGCGTGTTCAGCATGTCCCACTTCCAGCGCGCGCGGCCGCCGCCCCTTCCGAAGTCCGTCTTGAGGTATTCCTCTAAGGAGTTGCGCGCACGGCAGACGTACTGCGGCTTCTTCGGACGCGGACCGGCGAACGGACCGTCGAAGGCGATTCCGGTGACGCCTTTCGGGCCAACGTTGAAGCGACCGAGCGCTAAGACCGCGTACTTGCCCGCGGCGAGGGGACCGACATTGACGGACTTAACCCCCGTCGTCACCTCCGTGTCGTCGACCAGCGCTAGGCGCACACCCGACGAGACAAGCACGGACACCGTCTTCACGGCCTGCCCATCGACGATGTCGACCGCCGCAAGCTGAGGGAACTCGCGCCGCGGCTCGGGATTGTCCACGCCGCACGGCAGCACGCGGGGTTTTCTGGCGTCGTAGCCAATCGTCAGCTTTTCGCCCTTCAGCCGTGCCATCAGCGGACCGTGCGTCCGGACCTTTGCCTTCTGCGAGATGCCTGAGACCTTGAGTAGCCGCGGCTTCGCCGGGTCGAGCAGCGCAAGCTCCCTCTCGCAGCCGGGGATCGTGCCCCACTTAGCCGTCCCTTCAACCACGATTTCCTTCGCGGGTTCGTCCCACGCCAGCGTCACCTCCGCCTTCGAGCCGGGCTCTGCCTTGAACATGAAGGACGACGAGCCGCCCTTCATGACCCAGCCGGGATACGTCCGAGGGTTGACCTCCGCCTCGGTACACGCCCTGAACCTCTTGATCGAGGCGATCGGCGCCTTCACGCGGACGTAGTACGCAGTGCGGCCCCGGACGCGGTACTCGCTTCGCGCGACGCCGTCGGAATCGTTCGCGAGCGGAACATAGGTCTTGCCGCCGTCAGTCGAGATATCGATTGGCGCCGCCTTGCCGTCGGCACGATACGCGCCGTACGCACCGTACGTCACGGGATAGCAGCTCTTCACGCGGTAGGTGAAGGTCTTGCCGTCGGACGCGAACGCGGGATTGCGGAGAGACGGCGTTCCGTCGAAGTCGACGACAGCCGCCGAGCGGTGGTTGAAGATGCGGTCCTTGCGGTACACCCACTTCTCCGAATCGTCGCCACCGGACGGCGCCGCGTAGTCCCAGCACCAGTCCAGAAGCGGCCCACCCCAAAGTCCCATCTTCGCCTTGGTCTGCAGGTTGTTCGCGCGCCCCCTGTTCGAGTAGTAGATGCGAAGCCGCTCGCCGGGGTTCAGGACCATCGCGAACTTCTCGCAGTAGCCGACAGTGTTCAGCCAGCATCCGCGCGAGCCCTTGCGGATGAAGTGGTCGGGGGTCTTGAAGCGCCGCTGCTTGAGTCCGGGCTGGTCGCCCATCTCCTTGAGGCAGGCCGACGTCTCGTTGTCGAACGCCGGGAAGAACTTCTGAGCCGAAAGGTCGTAGATGTGGTTCTTGCCGTCGAAGAAGACCTGCTCGAACTCGTGCCCGTATCCGCCTGTGACGCCCGCCGCGCAACCGGCCACGGCCGCCATCATGTTCGCGGTCATGTTGTTGAGCGGGCCGCATTCGAACCCGCAGTAGGAATTGAGGACGAGCATCGCCTGCATGGTCGCCGGATTCGGATCGTCCGAGTCCGGCTGGTAGTGTACCTGTTGATTGGAGAAGTAGTCGCTCGCCGAGAGCATGTACTGGAAGACCCGGTTCGCCTTCTCGCGGTCAGAGAGGCGGCTGAGCCCAAGCGAGTCGGCGAGATCCCCGAAAGAGCGCGGGTCTAGGCGTCCGTCCTCCACGAGAATCGGATACTTCAGCGGCTCCGTTCGAGACAGGTTGCGAAACTCCGTGTACGCGGGGTAGGCCCTCGGGCCGGCCTTGACCTGGACGCGATCGCCCGCCGAGACGCGCACGGTCTTCGTCTTGCGCGCCTTCGCCGCGCGGAAGTCCGCGTCGGACGGGAACGCCGGATAGTTGAGCGTGTTGAAGACGCGCTCGGGATCGTTCTCCGGCATGATGTCCTTCGGATAGTACTGCAGCTTCCTAGTACTGCGGCCGTCCGTCACAGCCAGCTGGTGGTCTACCCGGTCGTCGTCGGCGCGAACCGAAGCCGGCACGAACCCGAATCCCGTGCCCATCACGCCGTCGAACGTCCTGTCAAACGAGAAGTACGCCGACGTCGAGCCGTCGACCGACGGTTTGAGCGCCGGCACGAAGTCTCCCGAATATCTGCAGACGGACGACACGCGGAGCTCGTCGCCCTCGCCCTCGAAGTAAAGGCCGCGGCCGTCGTCCGACTGGCGCGCCGTCCTGTAGTCCGACCCGAAGTAGAACTCCATCGCCCAGGCGTCGTTCAGGTCCTTGACCGCGCAGTCGTCGGGATTCGGCGCGACAAAACCCGCAAGCGGCAGCTCCAGACGGCGCTTGCCGCCGACGAACAGCTCCGCCGCGCCGCCGGGGCTCCACTGCAGCGCCACGTGCGTCCAGACGCCCGCAGGCAGGTCGACGTCCTTCGCCTCCGCGTCGAACGACTTGCCTTCGACATCGGTCAGGTGCACGAGGAACGCCTTGTCCGAAGCGCGGTAGTCGACACGAAGCACCGAGCCTCGCCCCCTGAAGTGCGTTGCAGCGCTCATGCTCTGGCTCGCCTCGAAGAGCGGCTGTGCGTCATTTCCCTCGCCAGCCTCGTCCGCGCGCCGCTTGAACCACGCCTCGACCGTCCCGCGCTGCGCGGGGAACGTGCGCCATGCATCGTCTCGGAACTGGTGCTTCTGCGTCCAGCCCGCGCGGCTCGTCGCCTGGTAGAAGAGCGCCTGATGGCGGTCGCCGCCGAGTGCAAGCGACGCCCCGCTCACGCCCTCGCCAAAGCATCGGTCGTTCCACTTCGGGAACGGGAGGATTGCCGCGGGCCGCACGGAGACGCGCTTGACGGCCAGCTGCCCGCGCGTCGTCTGCGGATCCTCGATCGGACGTCCGTAGGCGTCGTATTCAGACGAGGCGCCGGCCACCGTCGCGACGAACCGGAGCTTGCGGGCGCTCAGGTGGATGTGACCCTCGTTCCGGTAGGACAGCGACTTCTCGGACGGACGCATGTGCGACGTCCAGCGGATGTCGGCCACCGTCTCGGGAAGCGCCTTCCCGCTCTCGTCCAGCTGTTCGACGAAGCACTTCCCGGAGACGACGAGCGGGCAGCGGTTCTCAAGCTCGATTTCCTGAACGACCGGCTTGCCGGCCCAGGATTCCGGGATGTCAACGGTATAGCCGACTGCGCCGCCCGCGTCCGCGCCACGCGCCGTCCCGTAGGGCGTAACGAACAGCAGCCCCTCGGGAATCGCCTTGACCGAAACGCCCCCGGAAAGCGTCCACTTCGCCACGCTTGCGGCATCCAGCGCCCCATTGAACGGATCGTCCGCTGCTCCAGGCACCGAACTCTCCGCAGCATTCCCGCCAGTTGATTCGCAAGTCAGCGCCTTGGCTCCCGCCGGAACGTCGAAGCGCAGCGTCACGTTGCCAGGCAGTTTTCCCGGGGACGTGACGACGGGCAGAGGCTTTCCGTCAGCGAAGACCGAAAACGCCTTTGCGTGAAGCTTGGCCGGAGCCAGGTCGACTTCGTACGGAACGTCAGTCCGGAAGGACGGATCCCATTCCAGTGCGAAGACGACACATATGACACTCGCTATCATTGTTCTGCTTCTCCAGAGTTTAGCAGTACGGACCGTTTATTGGAATGACATGTGCATTTGCAATCCTGCACGCTCATAGCATCCGATGTCAAGCCTGGAGCCCGTCTTCCTTGGCCTGCCGTCGAGGTCTTCGGAGGACTTCGCCCCGAACCCGATGTATTCCTCCAAGGTCGTTCCGGCATCCACAAGCGCCCCGCCTGACGTAGGCCTGCACACTCCGCCAGCGTAGGTCCTGAGAACAGACGCATCGATCTCCACCGGCGAAGACGTAGTCACGACGACGCCGGAAACCGACCTGACAATCCAGGTGTCCCACGCGGAGTTTACGAAGAAATCCTGCCAGTTGTTTCGATACGTGTCGCCTCCGGCGTAGACGTCTCCGTAGCTTTCCACAAACGAGGCGTCTGGCCTGTTGTGATAGGCAACGCAGTGGATGACCATGGCATTGTTCTTCTGGACGACGCCTGCGTAGTTATTGTTGTTGTTGCCGGACTTGTCGGCAAGCCTGTTTTCGACAACCATGCAGTTGACAAGCGCAGTTCCGCTGTCAGTCAGATGGACTACGCCTCCGCGACGGTGGGTGGCGTCCCAGTCGAAGCACGAGATCGCCGCATTGCCAGTGAAAAGCGAATTCTCGCAGACTGCTCCGTTCGAGAGATACAAGGCC
>JAEEZC010000292.1 GCA_016288465.1 Verrucomicrobiota bacterium
CGGTTGAAGCTCATTAGGCCACCTTCTTTCCTTGTTTGCGGCGGATGTGCTCGCCGACGTACTTGATGCCCTTGCCCTTGTAGGGCTCGGCCGGGTAGTACGCGCGTATGCGGGCCGCGGACTCGCCGACGACTGCCTTGTCGACCCCGACGAGCGTAACCTGCAGGCCGTCGTTCTCGACGGTGCACGTGACGCCCTCCGGCACGACGAACACCTTCGGGTTCGCGAAGCCGAGCGAGAGCGCGAGCTCCTTGCCCTTCAGGACGGCCTTGAAGCCGGTTCCCTCGATCGAGAGCTGCTTCTTGTAGCCCTGCGACACGCCAACCACCATGTTGTGGATCAGCGCGCGGGCGAGACCGTGGAAGTTGCCGAGCTTGTAGTCGTCGGCGCACGCGACCTTGATCGCGCCGTCCTCCACCTTCGCCGTGATGCCTTCATGCATCGTGTAGGAAAGCTCGCCGAGCTTGCCCTTTACCGTCACCTTCTGGCCCTCGACGGAGGCGGTGACGCCTTCCGCGAGCTTGACGGGTTCCTTGCCGATTCGAGACATTGTCCTGGACTCCTTAGATTAAGCTACCGTGCAGATGACCTCACCGCCGAGCCTCTCCTTCTTCGCCTCGGCGCCGCTCATGACGCCCTTCGAGGTGGAGAGGATGACGAGCCCCATGCCGTCGAGGGCGGAGGGGATCTTGCCGACGGGTGCGTAGTGGCGAAGGCCCGGCTTCGAGATGCGCTTGAGCTCCGTGATGGCCGGAACGGCCTTGTCGGTGTACTTCAGCGTAATGACGAGCTGCTTCGGAAACTCCGTAGTCGTGACGGCGTCGGCGATGTAGCCGGCCTCCTTCATGACGCGGGCGATTTCGGCCTTGAGATTGCTTGCCGGCGTCGCGACGGAGAAAAGGCGCGCCTTCAGTCCGTTGCGGATCGTCGTCAGCATATCGGAAATGGGATCGATAGTCATTTCGTAGATTCCTTTCCTTGTCGTTACCACGATGCCTTGGTGACGCCGGGGATGAGGCCGGCGACGGCGAGTTCGCGGAAGCAGAGACGGCAGACGCCGAACTTGCGCAGATAGGCGTGGCGGCGGCCGCAGCGCTGGCAGCGGTTGTACGCGCGCACCTTGAACTTCGGCGCCTTCTTCTGCTTTTCGATCAGACACTGTTTGGCCATTTGTTAGTTCCTTCCTGCGAACGGCATGCCCATGGAGACGAGAAGCTCCTTGCAGGCCTTGTTGTCGGTGGACGAGGTCACGAACGTGATGTCCATCCCGGAATGGGCGGAGGCTTCGACAATCTCCGGGAAGATCGTGTGCTCCTTGATGCCGAGCGTGTAGTTGCCGGCTCCGTCGAAGCCGCGGTTGGGAACGCCGCGGAAGTCGCGGATGCGGGGAAGCGCGACCGAGATGAGACGGTCTGCGAACTCCCACATGCGCTCGCCGCGCAGCGTGACCTTCGTGCCGATCACCATGCCCTCGCGGAGCTTGAAGTTGGAGATCGACTTCTTGGCCCGGCAAAGCATGGGCTTCTGGCCGGTGATCGCCGTCAGGTCGTCAACGAGGGCCTTCTGCTCGTCCTTGGAGACGATGCCGAAGCCCATGTTGATGACGATCTTCTGAAGGCGGGGAACGAGCATCCTGTTCGTGGTGCCGAGCTTCTTCTCAAGCTCCGGCACCATGCGGCTCGCGTATTCGTCCTTTAGTCTTGCCATGGTGGTTGTTCCTTACCTTAGAGGGGCTTGCCGCTCTTGACCGAGACGCGGGCCTTCTTGCCGTCCTTCTCGCCGGCCTTGACGCGCGTGCCGCGCTTGGCGGCGGGGTCGTAGGGCATGAGCTTGCACAGACGGATGGGCAGTTCCTTGTCGACGAGCCCGCCGGCGGTCTTCTCCGTGCGGCGCAACGCCTTCTTGTGCACGTTGAGGCCGCCCACAATCGCCGTCCCCTTCTTGGGGTCGACGCTCAAGACGGTGCCGGTCTTGCCGGCGTCGTTGCCGCTCGTGCAGATGACCGTGTCGTTCTTCCTGATTCTTGCGATAGACATTTCGACTGCTCCTTCCACTCAGACCACTTCCGGGGCCATCGACAGTATCTTCATGTAGTTCTTGTCGCGGAGCTCGCGGGCGACGGGCCCGAACACGCGGGTGCCGATCGGATTGAGCTTCGAGTCGACGAGAACGCACGCGTTCTGGTCGAAATGGACCGTGGAGCCGTCGGCGCGACGGATGGGATTGCCCGTGCGGACGATCACCGCCGTCGCGACCGAGCCCTTCTTGATGGAAGAGGTCGGGGAGGCTTCCTTGATGGCGACGCGGATGACGTCGCCGAGATGCGCATACTCCTTGCGCTGCTTGAGGATGCGGAAGCACATGGCGCGCTTTGCGCCGGTGTTGTCCGCAACCACGAGGTTGGAGAGTTCCTGCAACATGGTGGGTTTCTCCTTACTTCACGATGCGCCAGCGCTTCGTTGCGCTGAGCGGACGCGTTTCCATGATTGTCACCACGTCCCCGACCTTGGCCGCGTCGGCCTCGTCGTGCGCGTGGTAGTTCTTCGTGCGCGTGATGATCTTGCCGTAGACCGGGTGGCGCTCGCGGTACGAGACCGCGACCTTCACGGTCTTCGCGCCGGACTTCGAAACGACGATTCCCTTGCGCAGCTTGCGATCGCCGCGATTGTTGGTTTCCGTGCTCATTAGATCCTGACTCCTGCGCGGGTGATGAATTTTGTGTGGATGCCGATCTTGGTTGCGGCGAGGCGGAGGCACTCCTTGGCGACCTCCTCGGAAACGCCGCCGACCTCGAACAGCACCTTGCCGGGGAGGATGACGGCCGCCCAGAACTCCGGGTTGCCCTTTCCTCCGCCCATACG